>JAIXVO010000186.1 GCA_027482985.1 Cyanobacteriota bacterium | reverse complement strand
CGAAAGCGGCAGATTGCTAATCTGTTGTACGGATCGAAAGGCCGTACCGAGGGTTCGAATCCCTCTCTCTCCGTTCTCATGACAAAAGGGACATTTTGCTCCGGCAAAGGTGTCCCTTTTGTTTTGGCAGGTCGCGATCGCGATAGGATTACCCTCTAATTCCTATAATCGGAAGCATTGGTCATTCTGCAACCTTGAGGAGTGTGGCACTGTCATGAGTAAAATGGTTTCCCCTAACCCGATACATCCGTTTAGAGCCCTGACGCTCAGCGCGATCGCGCTGTCTCTGGGACTATTCACTGCCGCCTGTCAGGAACAAGGTCCTGCCCCCACCAGTGGGTCATCACCCGCATCGCCAGCGGCCACAGGCGGACTGAAAATCGGCTCGCTCTTACCCGCTACGGGTGATCTAGCGTCTGTGGGACAACCCATGCTAGCGGCTGTGCCGATGCTCGTCGAAACCGTGAATCAATGCGGCGGGGTAAATGGCGCACCTGTAACCCTCGTCCCCAACACTGACGATCAGACTGACCCGACAGCGGGCGCGGATGGCATGACTAAGTTGGCAGAAGTCGATAAAGTGGCGGGTGTCGTCGGTTCCTTTGCCAGTAGCGTGTCTTCCGCTGCCGCCCCGATCGCCGCTCGCAACAAAGTCATGTTGATTTCCCCCGGCAGTACCAGTCCCGTGTTTACAGAGCGGGCTAAAAAAGGGGAGTTCCAAGGCTTTTGGGCGCGGACTGCACCGCCCGACACCTATCAAGCGCAAGCACTGGCTAAACTGGCCTACGACAAAGGCGAACGGCGAGTCGCCACAGTCGTCATTAACAATGACTACGGGGTGGGGTTTGAAAAAGAATTTGTGCAAGCCTTTAAGAAACTGGGGGGTACGGTCATTAACGAGGCGAAGCCAACCCGTTACGATCCCAAAGCCACCACCTTTGAAACGGAAGTGCAAGCGGCGTTTAGTGGCAAACCCGATGGCGTGGCGGCAGTGGCCTATGCTGAAACGGGTGCCCTCTTGCTGAAAACTGCTTACGAGCAGGGATTGAGCAAGGATGTGCAAATTCTGTTGACGGACGGTGCCAAGTCCGATCAGTTTCCCACCCAGGTCGGGAAAACGGCTGACGGCAAATTTATTCTGACGGGTGCTTTAGGAACAGTGCCGGGGGCAGATGGGAAAGCGCTAGCAGCCTTCACCAAGTTATGGGAAGCCAAGTTTAACCGCCCACCTGTGGAATATGCACCGCAAGCCTGGGATGCCGCAGCGTTGCTGGTGTTAGCCGCACAGGCCGCGAAATCAAATACGGGGGAAGGGATTCAAAGTAAGTTGCGGGAAGTGGCGAATGGCCCTGGTGAAGAAGTGTCGGATGTTTGCGAGGGCTTGAAGTTGCTGCGAGAAGGTAAGGACATCAACTATCAAGGTGCCAGCGGCAATGTTGATATTGACGAGAATGGCGATGTGGTTGGGGTTTACGATGTGTGGCGCGTGGAACCCGATGGTAAGTTGAAAACCGTCGATAAGGTGCGACTGCAATAGGAGAAGGCAGAGGGCAGGGGGCAGCAGGCAGAGGTGAGCAGATTGAAGGGTTGGGACATGGGACGGAAAGGTTCTGCCGCAATCTGATTATTTCTTGCCTGCGTTCTACGCACTGCCCTCAGAATTCGTCAAAGGGCGGGTTTCAAGCGGATGAGATGGGCGGAGGGCGATCGCCCTTCCGCCCCTTCCACTATTCGTCCTTCAACAACGTCGTGTAGGCGTAGGGCGGCTCGGTGGGGATGGAGTCCAAAATCAGCAGGGTTTGGCAGACGGGGGGAACCTCAATCGGGACGGCTTGATCTAACAGTGAGTACACATTCACGGGCGGCTGATCGGTGGGGACAGCTGAACTGATCAGCAAAGTTTGACTGGCGGGGGGATGGTCGTTGGAGAGAGCGCTGTCTTTGAGCAGAGTGTGGTTCACGCCGGGGAGGTCGGATTCCGGTACGGACGAGCCAATCAATAAGGTTTTGGAGGATTGGGACGGTAGTTGATCGTCAAAGTCGGGGTTCATAGGGTGCTCCTAGAAGTGGAGATCGGGCGAAATGAGGCGATCGCACGAATCTAAACTCACTATAAAGCCATCCCCAGAGCGATCATGATGTACTTCTGTAACAGGTCAGGCGGGGACGGAGGGAGGTTGAGCGATCGCCAATCGCTCAACCTCCCTCTGCCCATTGATCCCTAATTAAATGGCGATCGCGGCAGATGGGGTAGGGGCGAATGACCATCCGCTCTTACGACGCAAATATGATTTGCCACGTTTGCCATTTAAGTGGGTATGACTCTACTTTTGCTTGCTGAAGCGCCGACGCGCAGCCAGGAAGCCACCTGCGGCTAACGCGCCTAACATGGTTGCAGGTTCGGGTACCGCTTCCCCATTAATGCTGGCAGACCCGACTTCAGCCCCGGCTAAACCCGTGTTCCCCAGGACTCCAGCAAGTTCGGGGGAAACGAGCAGGTTAGCGACGAGATCCAACTTCAGGGTGCTTTCGCTAAAGGACAGGCTCGAAGGTGCGGCTACATCAAACAGAGCCGCGCCCGTGGTAATCGTATCGCGGATAAAGAAGCCGCTCGCATTGCCAACCGCTCGTGCAGGATCGAACCCAATCGAGAAGTTGCCCACGGTGAGGGCATTGTTGAAGGTGACGGAACCTGTGTGTTCAATCGTGCCGCTGACAGGTGCAAAGCCGCCAGTAGTGGTGAAGGTGAAATTAGTGACGGGCGTAATTGGGAAGCCGACCAGGAACGCCGGGGAAACGGGTGGCACCGTCCCATTCGCGCCAGTCAGGTTCAAACCCACGCTGGCTAAGGTGGGCAAATCCAGAAATACACTAGTCACACCCGTTTCAAGCACAAACGTAGCAGCAGATGCCT
>JAIXVO010000011.1 GCA_027482985.1 Cyanobacteriota bacterium | reverse complement strand
CGGGGTGGCCGCTCCTGAAGCTGGACGATCGTGGCGCGGATTTTTGGCGCGTCCAACAGCTTTTTGGTGTCTTCTAACAAGCGATCGCCCCACAGGTTCTCCTTCAAAAACTTCATATCAGCATACCGACTATCTAACCGTAAAGCCGCTTCTCCCAGCGATAAACCCTGGTCACGATCGCCCTTGGTAAATAAGGCCACCGCGATCGCCAATCGGGGTTCTGCCGCTTTGGGGTCAATCTCAGCCGCCTCCTGCCATTTGCGCAAAGCCGCCTCGCGATCGCCTGCCTCATATTTGATTAAGCCGATATTGTTGATGGCAGGCCAAAAGTTTTTATCCTGGGCCACCGCCAGCTCGTACTGGCCGATCGCATCTGGATACTTCCGGAGCATAAAATACGCATTGCCCAGATCAAACAGCGCACCGGGCACATTCGGTTTAATTTTTAACCCAGCAGAAATATAGTCCACAGCTTGCGCATATTTGCCTTTCTGAAAATGCGCTGTCCCCAACGCAAACAAGACTGCCGAATTCTTGGTGTCTAGAGTCTGCGCCCGCTTCAAGGCCGTGATGCTGTCATCAATATTATTAGTCTGTAAATAGAGTCCGCCCAGCAAGGCCCACACCTCAGCGCTCTTGGGTGCCAGTTGGGTAGCGAGTTTAGCCCGTTGCAGAGCCAGTTCATACTGCTGAAACTGAGCCAGCTGAGAGGCTTCTTGAGCCAGACCAACGCCCTGTTGCTCCAGCTTTGGCAGATCCAATCGTAATGTATGGGGCAGGAGAGCCTGAGCTTGGGCGGGCGGCACATTGCCCCAACTACTGAAGAGAATCAAAACTGGAAGGAACCAAGTACGTTTCAGCACGATAATCGCTTTTCACTCAACACAATTTGACTGATAGCTTAGTCGATCTGAGGGGCTGGTTGCACAAAACTTCTAATTCTTTGAGAGAAAAATTAATCGGTTTAAGAAATTGAAAATCTCTTTCCCCGTCGCGGCTTCCACCCTTTATGCTGGATCACTCCGTCGTTGTTCATGGTTGATTTATGGATCGCTTTACGGTCGAGGTGATTGCGCAAACGCCGCAACCCCAGCAAGTCATTTATGCGGCAATGCACCAGGATTATGCCGAGGGCTTTGTTTGGGACGATCGCGATCACTTTCCCACAGAAGAGAAGTGTGGCGAGATCATTGTCCGCAATTTGCTCGCTGGGAATCGCGGCCACTATGGTCCCTTGGAGCATCCCCAAATTGTGTTGAACTGCGGCTGGTTTCCCCACAGCACCATGCAACAAATCCGGACGCACCGAGTTGGCATTAGTTTTGATGTCCAGTCGTTCCGCTATACGGGCAACCGGATTGTGGACGTAGTGCAAGGGGTGCGGGATGTGGAGGAAGTGTTTTACCTGCGTCCTGTGGGAGCTTATAGCGATCGCCAGGGGAAACGCTATGACTACACGCCGGAGCAACGCCAGCAAGATATCGAGTGGTGCTTGCAAGCCTGTCAGCGCTATGCGGAGCGCATCCAACAAGGGTTTTCGGAAGAACACGCAAGAGGACTCATTCCCTTTGATGTCCGGCAACATTGGGTGATGTCTGCCAATGTGCGATCGCTGATGCATTTGCTCGACCTGCGATGGAAAGCTGATGCCCAACTGGAAGCCCAAAAGCTATGTGAAGTGATTTGGCCGCATTTTCTCGCCTGGACACCCGCGATCGCCGCCTGGTATGAAGAGACGCGGCTGAAGAAAGCGAGACTGGCACCTTAAGCTGGCATACGGCTGGCGCTGACTACCGGATTTGTGCGCTAAAAGCATGAAGAATGGTCTCAAATTTGGCGATCGAGGAGACATGAATGAGTCTCTAGAAATATTAAAGATTCCGTTTAAGAAACGTCGCAAAAGATTGTTGTTAGAGAGGTGAAACCTAAGAAATTTGGAAGCAATCAGAACTCCTTTTTCTGGCTGAATATCCCGTCAAATCAATCTTCTAGCTTTTTTCTTTGGGGATTAGCTCAGTTCCTAGCCAGTATAGTAACGAGCATGAAAAAGTCATTAAGTCCCGATATTGATGTAGCGAATGGATACATTTTGCTCCTTGCTCAACACCCCCGGCAAGTGAGAATTTTGATGTCTTTATTAGGATGTTCTCGGTTTGCCGTGCAAATTGCTTGTTCGGAAGAGCAAGCGGTTGTGCAAGCGACCGAAAAGCCACCCTTTTTGGTCATTCTCACGGGTGACCATCAGTCCTGGTCACAGCGCTTATTACACGAACTCCGCACCCAGGCCACCGCGCAGGCGATGACCTTGATTGCCCTGACTGATTTTCATGCCCCCAGTTGGGTACATCAAGAAGAGAACCCTGGATTTGACGGCTTTCTGGTCAACCCCATCAGTAGTGAGGTGTTATCCTCACTAGTCCAGTCGGCTTACACGCGCCAGTTTTGTTGGTCTTTTCGTTAAGCTGGACTCAAAGTTCATCATTGTTCAGCGGCGATCTCCTCATGGCGACATCCTCCTTCCAGCTCGCTCCGATTTATCCCATGGTGCATCGGGTGCTGAAACCGCTGTTTCCGACTTGCTTGTGGGAAGGCAGCGATCGCTACCCGATGGTCGCGCTCACTTTTGATGATGGTCCGCATCCAGAACATACGCCAGAATTGTTGGCAGTGTTAGATCGCTATCAAGTGCGAGCCAACTTTTTTCTGCTGGGAGCTTGTGTGGAACGGGCACCAGATGTGACCCAGGCCATTTATGAACGCGGGCATTGGCTCGGATTACATGGCTATCACCACCGCTCCTTTCCCACTCTGTCAGATGGACAGCTAAAAGCTGGTTTGCAAAAAACGCAAGCTGCGATCGCGGCTGCTTGCCAACTACACCCTGATACTGTACTTGATGTTCGTCCGCCAAATGGCTTATTTACGCCTAAAACCCTCAGCTTACTAACGCAATGGAACTATCGTCCGGTAATGTGGAGCGTAGTCCCCGAAGATTGGGTTGCCCCTGGAATTGAAACGGTTGTGAATCGTGTCATGCAACAGGTCAAGAACGGCTCCATTATTGTTTTGCACGATGGTTACTGTGGTGGCCAGCACGTAGCGGCAGTTGCGCAACTGTTAATTCCTAGACTCATAGAACAAGGGTACGACTTTTGTGTGATCGACCATTTTTGGCGACAACTGATCTAGCAATTGGTCTTCCTCTCTTAACTTATTAGTGTTTCAAATCATTAATATTGGTGCATCTGATGCGTCTCTGGTTTGTTTTTCTAAAACCCTCTACTAGTAGGTACTGTGGTGCTGCCTTTAGTGATTGATGAGCAACAGGTGTTTACGTTTAAGTTCTGGTTTGGGGATCAAATCCAAACGGGGATGCATTTTCAGCATGAATTGTTCTGTCAGTTGGGGACTGTAGACTTACAGCAGCGATCGCAACTTTATCAACAAGCTTGCAAGCTCACGCAACAAGGCACCGTTTTAATCATTACTTGTACAAAAAATCACTGCCACCTTTGGGGGAGTTTGCGCGATGAAACGATCAAGCAGACTTTACTGGCTCCTCACGTGCCCCCCATGCGCAGCTTATTCGGGACTCTCCCCCCAGACCTCCACTCATCACCGAGTGGTTCACCCGGCTCAAATCCCCAACCGTCTTAGCCGCTCTCCTACTCAGATAGCTTTTTCAAAACAAATCGTTCTGCTGCGATATAAATTACAAATGTATTTGAGGGTTTCCGCTTGGTCACACCGCCTTCAAAGCGAGTGTCCCTCGTAGAAATGGCTGAAGGTTTTCCGCAATCGCGAGAGCCGCTTTTGTAGGTTGTGAACTATCTTAGAATTGCGATGTAACTTAACATTCAAATTAAGTCTAAACTTAATGAATCTAAGTTAACGTAGCTTAGAGAGTTGCACGCTTGGTCTTGTATGGCTTAGTGATCAACTCTACTGCCACGCTTAAGGTGAATCTTAAACCGAATATTTCAGGCACCTTCCCAGTCAGGACTTGCAGCGAAAGTCGATTTGAAGCAATACGCTTTCGGTGTCTCAATAAAATTCTGTTTGAGTGAAGATTAAGCGATATTGCATCATGTCAACGATGCGAATTTGGCATTTTTATGGCAAAACTCGGTAAGAGTGGCTACCATTTGCTAGTGGCTAGCCTTTACCAGAGAGGCTACAATCGAGGAGTTTTTAGTCAGCGTAGCCCCGCTAACTTGTATATTGATTTTTTCAGCCATGAAGATAGTTGTTGTCCGCCCAAATTTGTCCCTTAGTATTTGAGCTTGCAGCAATTTGCGAACGTCGAAGTATTGCTACTTCGGCGGCAGCAGCTATTTTTTGAGTTTGGCAGCAGTGACAGTTTCCAGTTTGTTAGTTAAGGAGCATGAGGAACGCGGCATGACCCAGGCCAATGACGTACTCGAACTTGAGTTAATGAGTAGAGCTTCGGAAGACCTATCCGATGGTGAGGTTGATTTCTTCGGGATGGAAGAAGAAGACCAGGATGATGCAGGGGAGTTTCCTGCGGACGAAGACGGCAAAGCGGGTAAAGCGAGACCGGGACGTCGCAGAACTCAGGCGAAGAAGAAGCACTACACGGAAGACTCAATCCGTTTATATCTTCAAGAAATTGGTCGGATTAGACTGCTGAGAGCCGATGAAGAAATTGAACTGGCACGGAAGATTGCCGACTTGCTGGAGCTGGAGCGCATTCGGGAAGGATTGCAAGAACAACTTGATCGCTTACCCCAAGATGCTGAGTGGGCCAACGCCGTCAATATGTCTTTACCCGCTTTCCGGCATCGCCTGCATTTAGGCCGACGCGCGAAAGACAAAATGGTGCAGTCTAACCTGCGACTGGTCGTCTCCATCGCCAAGAAATACATGAACCGGGGTTTGTCCTTCCAGGATTTGATTCAGGAAGGTAGCTTGGGACTAATCCGGGCGGCTGAGAAATTTGACCATGAAAAAGGTTACAAGTTCTCGACTTACGCCACCTGGTGGATTCGCCAGGCCATTACGCGGGCGATCGCGGATCAGTCTCGGACTATCCGTCTCCCTGTGCACCTTTACGAAACCATTTCTCGGATCAAGAAAACCACCAAGCTGCTGTCGCAAGAAATGGGCCGGAAACCCACCGAGGAAGAAATTGCCACTCGCATGGAAATGACCATCGAGAAGTTGCGCTTCATCGCTAAATCCGCTCAACTGCCGATTTCTTTGGAAACTCCGATTGGGAAAGAAGAAGATTCTCGCTTAGGCGATTTCATTGAGTCAGATGGCGAAATGCCGGAAGATCAAGTCGCTAAGAACCTGCTCCGGGAAGACCTGGAAAACGTTCTGGATACCCTCAGCCCCAGAGAACGAGATGTCTTACGGCTGCGCTACGGTTTGGACGATGGGCGGATGAAAACCTTAGAAGAAATTGGGCAAATCTTTAACGTTACGCGGGAGCGGATTCGCCAGATTGAAGCCAAAGCCCTGCGGAAGTTACGGCATCCCAACCGGAACAGCGTGCTGAAAGAGTACATCCGGTAAGCCTGACATTTTCAAGTTCTATTCACCAAAAAGCCTGGGTGCAAGACTCAGGCTTTTTAATGCGGATTCGGCAGTTGGCGATCGCGATGCTGATGATTGCGGTTGGACTATCGCTGGATCAGGGTTTGGCGTTGGTTGGAGTAGTCGGCGGCTTTCAGGTAATCTCCCAGAGCATAGTAAGCCACTTTGAGACTACCTAACACTTGTTCTTCAATTCGCCAGTCTTGCAAAGTGCGGGCGATCGTGAGGCGTTGCTGATAGTAATCGATCGCTTTCGCGTATTGCCCTAAAGCATCGTAAGCGACCGCGATACTGCCTAGCGATTGTTCTTCGCTGCGCAAATCTTGCAGGCGTTTGGCGACATCTAGGCGGCGGGTGGCATATTCAATGGAACTGGAGTAGTTGCCAACGGCGTAATAGGCATTGGCTAGATTGCGGAGAATTTGAGCCTGGAGTCGCAGATCAGCGATTGCGATCGCCAACGCTAACCGTTCTTCGTAGTAAGCGATCGCACGTGCATATTGCCCCATGGCGTAGCAGGCATTACCCAGGTTTTTCAGAATTTGTTCCTCGATGTGCTGTTCCTGAAGCTCGCGAGCAATTGCCAAACCCTGAGTTTCATAAGCAATGGCCTGTTCACCTTCACCAATGGCTTTATAAACTAACCCCAGGTTATTTAGAGCCGCCATTTCACTGTAGCGATCGCCGACTTCACGCGCTAATTCCAAACTTTGCAATTGATAATCAATCGCGCGATCGAATTCCTTCAAATGCCGATACGCGTTTCCGAGTGTACTCAGAATTTTGGGGGCACTCCGGCGATCGTCAATTTGCTTCGCCAGAAAATAAGCAACTTGAGCACATTCCACCGCTTTGCTGTAGTGCTTCAGTCCGTAAAAGGTGAGTGCTAAATATCCCAATGCTTTACTTTGTCCGCTCACATCCTGCACTTCTAAATAGTGTGTGTAGGACTGGGTTAAAGTCGTTAAGGCCGCATCAAAATCTTGAGCGTGATAGCAATCGCAACCAGCGTCTAACTGCGCTGCGGCCTGTTGCAGCATACTTAGACGCTGGTTGCGTGGAATTGGGTCAGTAGGATCTGCTTGTTGCTCTATCGGAATCAGTGTTTCTCGATTTGTGCCAGCGGCAGCAACGGGCAGTTCTGGGGGGCTGGGAAGCGCCCGAAGCTCTAATTTTTGACGAAAAACATTCATAGCGGTGATGGCCACTCTACTGTGGTTGGGGTTGTCTGATTAGAGACTCGCACTCATCAACAGTAGCTTTTGAAGTATCAAAAGTACTCGGTATTCACCCTAACTTTATGAGTCTATAGTTCACAATAAAGCCAGTATATTCATCAGGTTTGGCTTCGGTTCAGACTATTCTAGCCACTTCTTCAACTGCACTACTTGGACCTACGAGGGAAATATAGGGACGGATAAAATATTCTTCCGCCACGCTCAAAATTTGGGCTGGGGTAGTGGCGGCAATCTGAGCTTGAAAGTCCACATCAAAATCGGCCCCTAATCCTAGCGTTTCATACCAGCCATAGGTTTGGGCAATTTGAGCATTGGTTTGTTTGCCCAGCGCGTACTGACCGAGAATTTTATTCTTCGCCGCTTGCAGTTCCAGATCGGTCAAAGCTACTGTGCGCAGGCGATCGATTTCTGTTTGCAACCCCTCTAGGGCGATCGCTGTATTCTCTGGCGCTGTCCCCATGTAAGCGACAAACTGCGCTTGATCTAAGCGGGTGGTGTAAAAGGCCGAGACTTCGTAGGCCAAGCCGCGTTTCTCCCGTAATTCTACGAAGAGGCGACTGGATAAACCATTCCCCAAATGAGTGTTAATCAGTTTCAAAGTGGCATAGTTGGGATGAGTCGATGCGGTAGGGGCTTGTTGGGCAGTCGCGGAAGTGTCTACGATCGCAGGTGCTAAATACCCCAACATGACAATCGATTGTTGCGTCTCTTGCCCGATCGCCCGACAGCTTGGTGTGGAGACAATCTCAGGTAGTTGCAGCGTCGGTAAGGAAGTGGCAGGCGGAACCCAATCGCCAAAGACTTTTTCCACCAGCGCGATCGCGGTTTCGGGTGGAATGCGTCCTGCTAGACTGATGATCACGTTATCAGGGCGAAAGTGAGTTTGGTGAAAAGCCAGCAAATCATCCCGCGTAATTTGGGTGACCGTTGCTTCCGTGCCTAACCCTGAGAGCGCATAGGGATGATCGCCATACATATGGCTCCGCAATTGATCGAAGGCCACAGTAAACGGTTGTTCCTGTTGCGAGCGAATGGCCTGCAAGGTGAGGCGACGTTCTAACTCCAGCTCGGCGGCGGGGAAGGTGGGCGATCGCAGCAGTTCCGCCGCCAACTCCAAGACTTCCGCAAAATCTGCTGATACCGATTTTAGACTCAACAAGAAATAATCAGTGGTCGAATCCGTACTCAGACTCGCGCCCACCGACTCTACCTGTTCCGCAATTTCCAGCGATGATAGGGTTTGAGTACCTTTGGTCAACACGGCGGATAGCAAATGATTGAGGCCAGCCCGCGTCGGATCTTCCCAGCGACTCCCAGCACGAATGAAGATCCGCGCCGCAATGATGTCAGCCGTCGGGTTTTCAGTCACCAGCACGACCATGCCATTGCTGAGCGTCGTGCGATGAATCGGTTGAATTAAAGTCGAATTAAGCATTCTGCACAGTATCCATTACTCCAACGGGCGCACCACCGTAGCGGCATAGTGATAAGGGGACAAGTATTGGCTGGTTAATCGCTGGAGGTCATCTGCTTGAATCGCCCGAATTCGCTGTGGGTAGGGGGTGACTAACTCTGGATGCGCAAATAGACTGTAATAGCCATATAAACCAGCCAGTTGACCAGGCGTTTCGGTGGAAAAAGCAAAGTCATTGCACAACAGTCGTTGGCAACGATGCAATTCCGCTGCCGTGACCGGAGCTGTGGCTAATTCGGACAGGCGATCGCAAATGATCGCTTCCACCCGTTCCAGATTGTCTGGATCTAACCAGGCATTGATCGTGAATAAACCAGAATCTCGTTGCAGCGAGAAGCCACTGCTAACGGCCTGCACCAAATTTCGATCTTCCCGCAATTCCCAGATCAGGCGGGAGGTGCGACCTTCTGCTAGTAAGACGGAGAGGACATCCAACCCATAAGCGTTGTGTAATTGCTCATCCATGCTTTGCAAGGTGGAGTCGAGCCCAGGGCCCAGCCACGCCATCAGTAAGCGAGCTTGCTCTAAGCGGGGCATGGCGATTTCTTGCCGCCGAATTTGGGTAATGGGAGGTTCGGCATCCATCGCCCAATAGGGACAGGCGACGGGTTCCGGGAAGGTGTGAAAGTGCCGTTCAATCAGATGAATCGCTTCCGATTGCGACAAATTACCCACTACCACCACCGTCATGTTCTCTGGTTGGTAGTAGGAGCGATGGAAGGTTCGCATCGCAGCTGGGGTTAATTGCAAGAGGTGGTCTTCGGTACCTAAAATCGGTCGTCCATAGGGATGATTTTGATAAACCGTTTCACTCAACACTTGAAAGGCAACACAGTCGGGACTGTCGTAAGACTGCCGAATTTCTTCTAAGACGACATCTCGTTCGCGATCGAATTCGTTGTCGGGAATGGCGGCATTGAGCAAAATCTCCGCCAAGTAGGGCAGGGTTGCGTCGAGATATTGGACTGCCGTAGTGATGAAGTAGTGGGCGTAATCGTAGCTGGTGGCGGCATTGGTTACCCCCCCGCGAAACTCCACTTCGCGGTCGAACACGCCCGGTGGCAGGCGATCGCTGCCCTTAAAAATCATGTGCTCCAAAAAATGCGCCATCCCACACCAGTCATCGGGCTCTCTGACGGCTCCGGCTCTAACCCAGACATCCACAGAGGCGACAGACGTGGCAACGGTTTGCTGATGAATCACGGTGAGTCCGTTATCGAGTACGGTCAAACTCACACGAGCGATTTCGGGTGTGACTAAGAGACTTGACAAGTGAACAGGATTCCTGAAGCGTATCATCGTATGATAGCGCTGCCAGGGAACAGATCAATACCTAAATTGTGAGGGGCAGCACACTTGGCTGAGAATTTTCCGACCTCAGTCCCTTAATACCGAATGCGGGGGTCAATGTAGGCGTTGATCAAATCAATCAAAATACTGAAACCGGCCACGATCGCCGCAAAAAAAACGACAATGCCCTGCACCGTCGGATAGTCCCGTTGCCCGATCGCCCGAAACAAGCGATTGGCCAGCCCCGGCCAGGAGAAGGTGACTTCCGTCAAAATGGCTCCTCCCAATAGGGCGGCAAAGGTCAGACCGAGAATGGTGATGACAGGGATCAGTGCATTTTTGAGGGCATGGGAGCGCAAAATGCGAGCTTCGGGAATGCCACGGGCACGGGCGGCTTCTACATAATCGGCTTGCAAGGTTTGTTGCAAATTGACGCGCACAATCCGCTCAAAAATGCCACTGATCAGCAGGCCCAGCGTGAGACAAGGCAACGTTAAATAATAGAGCGCCGTGAACAACTGAGCTGGATTGCCCGTCAACACACTATCGAGGGTGTAGAGTCCAGTGATGGCAGTGGGGGG
>JAIXVO010000208.1 GCA_027482985.1 Cyanobacteriota bacterium | reverse complement strand
TATTTGAACCAAGACTAAATCTGTATCTGCTTGATCTGGAAGCTCGACTGATTCTCATTTTCTACCCCAGTTGGAATATTAAGGGTAAGGGTGGACAACGGCAGCGTCAGAAAAAGCTTGGGGAAAACTTTAAGCCTTACCCTCCCATTTATTGACAGTAATGTCAAAATAGAAGAACTCCCCAACGAAGATGGAACCATGAATGCTCCTGTTGCCTTTGAGTCGAATCGGCTACTCGATATTTTGAACGTGCTGCCTGATTTTGTATCAGATGCGCTCAGAGACTATGCTGACAATACAGGCTTGTCTGAATCTCAAGTGCTGGAGTTGGCGATCGCCAGTTTTCTCAGCGTAGAAGCACCAACCCTGGCAGCGATCGATCCGAGCAACCTCAAATCCTATGGTGAGATGAAGGCGCGGTTGGAATTTCTGGAAACAATCTGGGCGGCTCTAAAAGCTGGCAAGCTCAATAAACAGACGATTAATCAGGCGCAGGAAATGGGTTGGTGATCTCTTGCTGGTCTTCCCCGATCGCCTTCAAATACGCCTCAGTTGCCGCCTGCCTGAACACCCCTTTGGTATAGCGTTGGAAGACGCGATCGCTCTTAATCCCCATCAACTCCTTGCGGAACAGTGGGTCAACACCTCGCCGCGTTACCTCCGTACCAAAGGTATGCCGGAACCGATGCGGATTAATGTCTTCCACCCCAGCGATCATCCCTAGTTTCTTTACCATCCGATGCAAGCCTTTGTAGCCCAACCGTTTCCCGGTGCTCTTTGGCGATCGCTTGAAAATGCCGTGGGTTGAGGTGTGGTTGGGCGTATTGTTAGGGAACTTCGAGTTGGAGCAACGAGGAGACTTCTACAGGGCTCCGATTTGGGTGAAGGATTAACCGGAGTCGCAGGTGGCTAGTGGTTCGTCACCTTTAAAGTTATGCGTTATTACCGTGTTCCGACTACGCTCAATACTCAGCATCTGTGGGTTTCGGCTACGCTCAACCCATAAACTGCAATTTGACAGACTACCAAGACGGTTTAGACAGAGAAAAGGTTGTGTCATCGGCGATCGCCTCCCAATTTTTCCGAATTGACATGCCTCTTCTAGAACCTGATGATGATACATGTGCGTGTTTACCGCAGGTTTGGGTAATGAAGGATGAGCATTGGGAGTTATCACGATACTGGACTCTGGTTCGGTTGCATCCTGCCGGTGGCTACCAAACAGAGCCAATATCTTCAGCCTATGCTTATGTCCAATCGTATCGCTCAGAATTAGAAGACGATGATAAGCCTGATCGGCTACTTCAGGGCCAACTCACTCAACAATTTCAGGCAGGGGATGTAGACGCAGGGTTGTGTCTGCGCTGCTATATCTCTTGGGCCATTTTGCAGGAATGTCAGGCGTTGGTCAGGCAATTTGGAGCGTACTACGGGTTTGATGAGTCAGAACTGCTGTCTTATGTGCTCAATGACGACGGTGAAATCGCGATTGGCTCCTTCAAACCGTTAGGGTATGAAATTCTAGAGAAATACGATCCTAAGGTTTCGGCTCTAGGCACCTGGGCAGCTCGATTAGTTCGACAAAATGCTGACTTGAAGAAATCTTTAAAGGAACATAGACTTCTACTGATTAGCAACTGGGGCTTATTGAATGACACTAAACCCCGACAATTGCAGCGGATTCTAATGGAGTATTTTGATGAGGCGGAGGCGATCGCCCAGCAAGCCGCGTGGGTGCATGAAGCCTACCGCTTGGTTTACCTCCCTGATCGGCCCAGTCGCAGGGGCGGCCTCTGCAAGGAACCAACCGCCGAACAATTGCAACGGATGGGCTCCTACATTCAAAGTACTTTCCAACACTCCCTCACGTCTGAAATGATCATGGCTCGCCTGCAATGGAGTGCTAAACGGTTGCGACAATACCGACTGCGACAACCACCTCAGGCGTTTGAGCGGATGGAGCCAGCGCCGAACCGGGACGACGATCGCGAGATAGACAATTTCCTGGACGATTATCAGCGGCAGGTCTTGCAGTGTCTGGATCAAGCGGTTCATACCGTAGTGGAGAAGCGAATTCAAGGAAATTCCCGGCGGACACGAGTCACCACCGTCGAGAATTTTTTGCAGGCGCTCACCTTGTATTACTGCGAAGGACTGTCTCAAGGAGAGATTGCCGAACGATTGCAGGTGGGTGGGCAGGATCGGGTGGCGAAACTGCTCAAACTGACTCAGTTCAGGTCAGAGGTTAAACTTCATACGTTCACCTGCTTGCAGAACTATATTCAGATAGTTCTGCAAGCAGGCAATGATCCAGAACAACTGCTGGCGGTGGATGCTGCCCTGAACGAGCAATTGGATCAACTGATTCAACAGGATCAGAACTGGGGATTCACGCCCGTCGCGCTCCAGCGGCAGGGTAGTTTGCTCAGTCATCGCGTTTGCGAGTTCCTCAAGGCGCATTTGCGATGAACCGTAACTCACTTTTCCAGGGGCGCTATGTTTTCTGATTCTGTTGACTCCCTACCTTTCGATTTTCTGCCGGAGATGGGCGATCGCACCCACCTCGACGATGCCTGTCTGAATCGCGTAGTTGCCCTCAGTCAAACGATGCCTGAATCTATCCGCTGGCAATGCTACCTGGCTTTGCTGGCCCTGGAAGGGTTTACAGCCTGGCTTGCCGATCAGACTATTGCTATTCCGCTGAATCGCGATCGCGCCCGATTCATTCAACCCACTTGCTTTGATGCCCCCGCCGCCATTACGGATGTGGGTCTAAACCAGCTTCAGGTCTGTCTGATTGCAGTTGGGGCGGATGCGGAGGAGATTGAATGTCCCACCTCGGTGATCGATGACCCGGCTCAAATTGCGCATTTATATATTGCGATCGCTGTCGATGACGAACAGGGGCAGGTTGAGGTGCAATGTTTTGTGCGTTATGACCAGTTGATGCAGTATCACCAGCGCTCTAGCTTGCGTCCCACCGAGGATGACACTTATCTGTTTCCCAGAGCTATTTTTGATGCTGACCTGCACCACCTGTTACTGTTTGCCATTGGGTTACAACCCACCGCGATCGCCCGACCTACAGTGCCCCGCACCCACCGACCAGCCATCCAGCAGATGCTGCTCCAACCCGCGATCAATACTGCAAACTGGGCCCGACAACAAATTTCCAACCTGAGTGCTGAGGTGCAACAATTAACCAACGATATCATACTGACCTGGGCGGCACCGGAACTGCAAACAGCGAATGCCCTGCGATCGTCCCAATCCGCAGCGAGGCTAACGGAACACCATTTATTTTTGATCCTGACAGAACTCCAGCAACAGGGGTATGAAATTCCCCATGACGTTCGGGCCGCGTTCCAGGATATGGTAATCGGTGAGCGAGTGCTGCGGCTGTCTCTAGTTAGCTGGCTATTGCCTGCCGCAGCACTTGATGCAAGAGAGTCAGAATGGTCATTGCTGGCGATCGCCCAAATGGGGCCGGGAAGCATTCCGGCTGAGGGCATCCGGATGGCGATTCGGGATCAACAAACGGTGATTGTGGAAAAGGCTTTAGTTCCGGGAGTCGCCTACGAAGTGGCTCAGGTCATTGGCGCGTTGGATGAGCAATTCATGATTACTTTTAGTCTGCCCTCTGGCGACAGTTTGACGCTGCCGCCTCTCACATTTCAAAGCGCATGAATTCAGCCTTGTCGACCCTCAGTCCCCTCTTCAAGCTCAAAGTTCAGGCGGTTGGGCAACTCTGTTTATTTGAGTTGAGTTGGGGGCAGGGTCAGAGTTTAACGGTGCAAGTTCGTTATCCGACGGATGTGATTCAGCGTTATCAGGATTGGCAGCGAGCCTATCTAGGATTTTATCAATCCGGGCAGTTGCGGGGACGGGCTGGCAACATTCATGTTTCAATGGACTGGCGCACGCAACTGAGTGAAGCGGAAGCTCGGTTGAAAGAAGCATTTCACTACTGGCTGCGGAGTGCCGACCTGTATGAGTTGCGATCGCGCATTGCCAGTGCCGGACGGCTGGCCTCACTGCCGCTAAAACCGATTCAAGTTTTTTTAATTTGTAGCCCGCTGGAACTGGAGCGATTGCCCTGGGAAACCTGGAATCTCGCAGATGAATTTGGTTTGGCTGGAGCGGTACAAATTTTGCGATCGCCGCTCAAGGTCCAGGGTGCTGCCAACTCAGGGTCAGGTTATCCTCAAGGCAAACGAGCGAGAATTCTGGCAATTTTGGGGGATGACACCGGACTGAACTTTGCCGTTGATCGTCAGGCGGTAGAATCGCTCCAGCAGACGGCCGAGGTTGTTTTTGTTGGCTGGCAACCGCAGCACAGCGAAACTCAGGTGATTCAGCAAATTTCCCAGGCGATCGCCGATCCACAGGGATGGGATATCCTATTCTTCGCCGGACATAGCCAAGAAACGGAACTGACTGGCGGAGAACTGAGCCTTGCGCCAGGCGTTAAGCTGACACTGCAAAGCCTGCTGCCCCAACTGACGATTGCCAAGCAAAATGGCTTGCAGGTAGCGATTTTCAATTCCTGTAATGGGCTGAATCTGGCGCATACCTTGATTGATTTAGGATTGAGCCAGGTTGCGATCATGCGGGAGCCAATTCACAATGCGGTGGCGCAACAGTTTC
>JAIXVO010000053.1 GCA_027482985.1 Cyanobacteriota bacterium | reverse complement strand
TGACTTTAACTTTAATCTGGTTGAGGATCGCGAAGTGAAACAGTTCCTCTTCCATCCGCATTCTGAGGTAGTCAAGGTTGAATTCGCGGGAGTGGATCAGGTCGGGGTTGCGTTCCATTTTGCCGATAGTTTCGGCAGCATATTTCAATTTCTTTTGGAGTTCGCGGTTCTTGAATGTCTCAAACTTGAGTTGTTTGGCGGCGTTGGCAAAGCTGAACTTGGAATAAACGCATAAACCGACGAGCAGCAACAGCAGTCCCCCGGTGGTATACATCCAGATGGGTGGCGTGTTACAAGTCGCGGCGGCAGTGGCAACCGAGGTGTTGGTTTTGGGTTTGGCGGGGTTGCCAGCCTGAGCTAGAAGCGGCGGTAATAAGAGATGAGGCGCTGACATAGCGATTTTCATGGAAGAGGATAGCTAAGTGTATAGTTCCCAAATCGAACCCGGACAAACATTTGTGCCCTGAAGCTGGTCTGCACCGAAACCAGGTTGCCCAGCCGTCGATTAGACAGTGGAGCCGACGCACGCCATCGAAACTTGTTCACAGTTAAACCACTCCTGCCGAAACTCGCAGCCGAGATGTTGCTGAATCCGCCGGAGGTCTTTTTCGGCATTGCCTAAGCAGGTGGTGGCACCAGGGGAGGGGGTGACGTTGAACCGAATGCCGCCGCCGGGATCGATTTCGGCCTGTCCAAGAATGAGCTTGCGCTGCTGGCGATCGATCAACTGCGGGCGAATTCCCCCCACCCCATGCGCAAATTCTAGATCCGCCAGTTGTAATGAGGGCACAATTTTGCGGGCATCGCGCAAGAACAGGCGGCGATTCGCGAGGGGCACTTCAAAGGCGATGTTTTTGAAGATGTAGTTGCGGATGTCGCGGACGCGAAACAGATCCCAGAGAACTTCGGTGACACTGCGATCGAGTTTCAGGACTTCGAGGTAATCCACCAGCGTTTGCAGGTTGTTGCGTTCCAGCAGGGGCAAGGGCAGGGCGGTGGGGCCGAAGCGGGTTTTGCCGCTGACGGTGATGTCGGGATCACCATGAATGGCGGCGAAGGGCAGTTTGTCGTTTTGGACGGTGTAGACTTTGCCGTTCAGAACCTGGGGCGTGAAGTAGAAGTTGCCAGCGACGGGGAGGCAAGAGTATTCCAGCCCGATGCCCATGCGGTGGGCGAATAGCAGGCTGTAGCCGCTGGCGGACACGACGACGAATCGGGCGGTGAGGGTTTCGGTGGCAGTGGTGATGCGGTAGGTTGACCCCACGGCCTCGATCGCCTTCACGGGACTGCCCAATTTCAGATCCACGGTTTTGTCGGTGAACGATCGCGCCTGTTCGACGAAGGCTTGTGCCAGGGTGCCATAGTTGACGGCAGTATATTCGCCCTGAATGGCGATCCCGACAAGGGCATCGGGGCGATCGCCAGCCGCGCCGCGCACGACGTTAGGTTCCAGGGCGGCAATGTCGGCTTTTTCCAACAATTGCATGCCGGGAAAATGGGGCTTGAAGGTGGCGTAACGTTGGCGCAGAAAATCACACTCTTGATCGCCGACTCCCAGCACCATTTTGGGAAACGAATAGATGATTTGATCTCGCTGGCTGGGGGGCAGTTCACTCGCATACCGCACCAGCAGTTGTCCCGATTTGCGGACTGTTAAAGCTTTTTCCAGACTGTAATTGGTTTCAATGTCGCCACAGTGAATCGTCTGGCTATTGTTTTTGGGACTGGAGTTAACGGATGCCACGCGATCGTATTTCTCGATCAGGGCGACTCGCTTTAAGTCCGTAAATCTCGCCACTGAGTACAATAAGGCGGCTCCGGCGACTCCTCCACCCACGATCACCACGTCATACAGTTGATTTTCCATGTTTGCGTTTACTGAACCTGATTTGTTTCACGCTAGCTTAATGTTGCAGCCAGCGGGTGCGATCGCGTCTGCTATCGACGTAACAAAGATAGGGATAACGGGCGTGATAGCCTAAGCCGCCGTCCCACCAGGGCTGGAGAAACCAGTAGAGTTGGCGGCCTGTGAGTTGGTCGCAGTAGAAGGTGAGGGCGCTGCCGAGGGCATGGTGATGGGTGGGCCAGAGGCTGGCGACGGGATCGGCTTCGAGGGGGCAATACCACCGGATGACGGTGAGCGGACGACCGAGGCGATCGCGGATTTGTTGCACTAGCGTTGCCATTTCGGCGATCGTGTCAATCGCGGTTTGATTGGGGGGCAGGTACAGTCCGCCACTGGTGGCTTCGGCCCAGGTAAAACTGCCGAACGGGTGAATGGGGGCGTGCAGTTGCAGGGTGGCGGGTGTCCATTGGGACGGTGGGGTGGGGGCGGGAAAGGGTAGGGGTGGGGGGACGACATCGACACCATCACGGCGTGCGGTTTCGGCTTGCTTGAGTTCGTCGATCAGGGTTTGGATGGTGTCGGTTTGGGTGTGGGTGTGGTGCCAGAGTTGCGCCAGGTGGAGGATGGCGGCGCGTTGATGGCGGGAACTGGTATACAGGGCGGGAATTTGGCGGATGAAGTCGAGCAGGGCGCGATCGACTTGCTGGACGGCTTGATCGATGTCGCTGGGGTTGAGGACGGCTCCAGCGAATACGTCGGGGTCAACGCCGAGGGTGATCAGGGCATCGGGGCGGTTGTCGAGTTGTTGCCAGTAGCGAAAGCCTTCGACGAGGGCGTGACGCTGTTCACTATTGCCTTGATAGAGGCGCGTCAGGCGTTGGATGAAGGCGATCAGGGCGGTGTCTAAGACGCGATCGTAGGGGAAGGATTGCTGTTGCAGGTGGAGGATGGTGGCTTCGCGGGAATCGAATTGGTGCCAGAGTTCCACGAGTTGGAGGAGGGCTGCTCGCTGGTGGGGATAGGCGGCATAGTCGGACAAGGTTTGGCGTAGAAAAAAGCGGAGGGCGCTCTCTAGCGGGAGGGCTAGTTCTTTGGAGAGGTAGGCGATCGCGTCCTCTCGCTGGTCGCAGCCTTGCCACAACCGGACGAGTTCCAGGAGGGCGGTCTGTTGACTGTGTAAACCGAGGTATTGTTGGGCGAGGTGGCGGGTGTGCGATCGCAGGGCATCATCTACGAAGGTTTGGGATGGGGGTTTGCCGAGTTCTTGCCAGGTGGCGGTGGCGGCGCGTTGGTAGGCGCGTTGCAGATCGGCGGCGGGGCAGCTTTCGAGTTGGGCGGCATCGCGATCGGGGGTGAGGGGGGTGAAGCCTTGCGCGACTCGGTGGAGGAAGGCGTCGCTATAACGGCCTTGCTCGCTGTGCCAGAGGTCGGCGGCTTTCCAGCCTTGCTCGATCAGGGTTTGGGTGAGGCGGCGGATGGTGTTGGCGGCAATTTTGACTTGTCCCGTCAGGGTATTGACTTGATCGAGGGAAATTTGGTTGGCGGGGGTGATGCCTAAGCCCGTTTCGCCGTCTTGCAACAGCGGCTGGGTTTGGATTTCATGCAGGGCGGTTAGCAGCGGTGGATGGATGCCGGTGCGGAGGGCTGCTTGCCGATAAAGGTGATCGCGTTGGGCTGATGTCAGGAGTTTCATGGCATTCACCGAGGTGGGAACCTGGCAATGGGAGCATTCGCAGACTTGGGGTCATCTTCCATGAGTCTGGTGGTGACGCGAGACTGTGGGTAAAACCAGGAGGCTGAGCTTGGGGGGCGGCCCCCCAAACCCCCCGAATTCAGGGGACGGTTGCGTCCCCCGAACCCCCTCCAAAGGGCAACGCTGGGGCTACGCAGGCAGGCTCTAGTGATGGCGTTGTTGAGTTCACCCCTAGAAATGAACTTAAATTGAGCCGAACGATAGGCATTC
>JAIXVO010000017.1 GCA_027482985.1 Cyanobacteriota bacterium | reverse complement strand
GCAGGAGGCAGGAGTCAGAAGTCAGGAGGCAGGAGGCAGGAGGCAGGAGGCAGGAGGCAGGAGGCAGGAGTCAGAAAAACTGGAAGGGCGATCTCGCAGTCATTACCAATGCCACGTCCTAGAGCGAAGTTAGGGGGAAAGTTGTAGAGACGTGCCGTTGGAACGTCTAACCGGAGAATTTAGAAAAGAAGTAGAAATGTGTTGTCAACAGAGCTATCAGGAGTGTAGGGCGGTGAGCCGATGTGACGATATTGCTCCAAGATATGGCTTTAAAGGCAATCAGGGATACTCAATGGAGTATCCCTGATCAAAATTAGATGGAGCTGAATCGAGTGAGGTCGATGCTAGAAAATGGCGAGGGTGAGGAAGACGAGCAATCCACCGACTAAATAGAACGTGGCGACAATTTGAGTTTCGGTCCAGCCAGCGAGTTCTAAGTGGTTATGGTAGGGCGACATTCTGAAGAAGCGCTTACCAATGCCGTCTGGCCCTTTGGTGGCTTTGAAATAAGCGACCTGAATCATCACGGAAATCGCTTCGACAAAGAAGAGACCACTTAACACCAGCAAGACGGCCAGACTGTTGGTAAGGATCGCCACTGCTGCCAGCGCACCGCCTAAAGCCAGCGAGCCCGTGTCGCCCATGAAGACACGAGCAGGATTACGGTTGTGAACCAGGAAGCCGAGGCAAGCACCACTGAGGCAAGCACAGAAGATCATTAACGCGGGAGCGGTGGGAGCGACATAAGCGCCTAAGCCTAGAAGGGCGATCGCAACAGTTCCACCCGCCAATCCATCCAAACCATCGGTTAAGTTGGTGGCGTTACTTTCGGCGACCAGAGCAAACCAGGCGATCGGGAATATTAGGAGTCCCAACGGTAAGACCAAACCGAGTGGCAGCACTAAATTTGTGAGACTGAAAGGCTGCGTGAGTCCGGCCCAGAGACAGAACAGACCGCCGAAGCCAATTTGGAGCGCCAGCTTCATGCGGGGAGAAATGCCTTTATTGGATTTGCGACGAATAATTTGCCAGTCGTCGAGGAAACCGATTAAGCCGTAGCTAAAGGTCAAAGCAGCAACCGCGATTACCAGCGGGTTAAAGCCTGACCAGAGGACGGAGACGAGCAGGGCGACGGGAACAAAGAAGATACCACCCATCGTCGGAGTGCCAGCCTTCTTCAGATGGGATTGGGGACCATCTTCGCGAATCGTTTGACCCGCCTTCAAAGCTTGCAGCGTCGGCACCGCCCAAAAGCCCACGATCGCTGACATCAGCGCACAAGTCCAGAACGGTAAGGTGAGGGACTCAAATTGCACTGGGGATCTGCCTGCGACCCAATCCAGATACAGCGTGCCAGCCCCTAAGCCAATCGTTAACAGACTAAACAACAAAATCCCTGACAGCTTGAACGAGCTACGGTAGAACAGTTTTGCGTCCACAAGCGTAAATTTCACTCCACACACTACACTCATCGCCTGATCTGAAAATCATTGCGATGGTTATCGATCGCTCACAACCACACAAATCTTAAATGAGAACGGTCCAATCGCAAACATTTCTGCGATACAGCAAAGGCGATCGCACTGCGCGATCGCCCTGAATTAATCCTCTAGATCCAAATCATCGTCATCGTCATCCAGGTCAAAGGAGTTATCCTCGCCTGCCATCAATTCATTGATTTCTTCTTCATCGTCGCCATAATCGAAATCGCTAGAATCTCTTGCTAACAGCCGACCGGACTCTTCTAGCCAGCCTAAAATCGAGCCAGCTTGCCGTTTGGCTAAAACAGTGGCTCGTTGATTTCGGGGTTCTTCATGCAGGGAGGGATTGTACGACATAAGTCCTGGGTTAGTGTTGTGTAAGGGGCGGTGAGTATACTGAGAAATTGAAAGACAGTATCGCGAAAATCTTCCGAATTTTGGTGCCGCCAATAAGTCAAAGAGAGTTTATCACCCTTTCAGCAAAATGCAAGGATTTTGCTGATGTGCTTCTTCAAGTATTCCATAAAGCCACTCCTATATAGATATTCCGCATAGAGATCATTTGTCCGCTGAATGTCCCCCTACAGGGTTATTGCACCATGCTTGGTAAAGCCGAACTGTTAGAGTTAATCGCTGGCAAAAATCGCGGCTTGTTGGCGAATGCCGCTCAAAAGCAGGCGATCCTCGCCGCGATCGCCCAACTGGAAGACCGCAACCCCACCCCGCAACCCGTTGCCGCCACCGATTTATTAGCGGGCGATTGGCGCTTAATCTACACCACCAGTCGCGGCATTTTGGGGCTAGATCAGGTGCCCCTCCTGAAATTAGGGCAGGTCTATCAGTGCATTCGGATGACCGATGCCACCCTCTACAACATTGCCGAAGTTTACGGCTTGCCCTGGCTCGAAGGAATCGTCAGTGTCGCCGCCCGCTTTACCCCCGTCAACGATCGCCGCGTGACTGTCACCTTTGAGCGCTCGATCCTTGGCCTGCAACGAGTGATGTCCTATCAAAGTCCCCAGGACTTGATCCAGCAAGTGATCGCCGGGGAAAAATTACGGGCGATCGACTTTGCCATCACGAATCGTGACCAACGCGGCTGGCTCGACATCACTTATCTGGACAAAGACCTGCGAATTGGACGCGGCAATGAAGGCAGTGTCTTTGTGCTCGTCAAAGAATAAGCTCGGAGGCTGTTACCCCGGTGATCACCTATCCCCTGCGCCTGACTCAAGGGCATTTGACGCTCCTCGCCACCTGTCCCCGCAAATTTCAACATCTGGTGCTGGATCAATTGGGCACCCCGGACGCGATCGAACAGCAAGCGCGGTTGCTCCAGGGGGCACGCTTTCACCAGCTCTTACAACAGTGGTGGCTCCAGTTGCCGATCGCCCCGCTGCTCCAGAGTGATGCCCAGATGCAAGGGTGGTTTCAGTCCTTTGAACAGGTTGCGCCCCAAATTCTCGATCCGGCGACGGCACAACAACCGGAGAGCGATCGCAGCCTCTCCTTGGCAGGCTATTTGCTGACGGTGCGCTATGACCTGCTGATGTTAGGCACCCACCATGCCAAGATTCTGGACTGGAAGACTTACCCCCGCCCGCAAGCCACCCGCTGGCTCGAACAAAATTGGCAAACTCGCCTCTACCCCTTCATCCTGGCCGAAACCAGCAACTACGCCCCAGAGCAAATCGCGATCGTCTATTGGTTCTTTCAAGCCGATGTCACTGAAACCACGCCATCCCACCTGACCCTGACCTACGATCGCACCAAACACGCAGCCACGCGACAGGATCTCACCCGCTTACTCACCCAACTCACGACTTGGCTGGAGCAGTATCAAGCCGGCGTACCCTTCCCCCAGGTAGGATGGGAAGCAGCCGCTTGTGCCCATTGTAGTTTTGCCGCTCGCTGCGATCGGGCGATCGCCCCCGCCGCCGCTGATCCGCCAACCGCCTCACCCAATTGGACGGCTGACCTCCCCAATCACCTCCCCACCCTCGCCGAAATCGCCGAAATCCCCCTCTAACCCCTGCTCTTCTGCCCCCTGCCGTCTGCCTACTGCTCTCTGCCCTCACTCGCCATGAACGATAATTTGCACGCTGAAGATCCCAAGCCCGATGACTCCCTCGCGATCGCCGTGCGAGACATGGACATCAACGATCTCGCTCCGGTCTACCACCTGGGCGAAATGTTGTTTACCAGCGATCTTTATCCATTCATCTACCGCACCTGGGATCAATGGGAAGTGATTGGGCTGTATAACACTGACCCCGAGTACTGTTTGGTGGCGGAATCGGATGGCAAATTGGCGGGGTTTGTCCTGGGTACGATCATTAACAAAGCGACCTGGACTTACGGCTACATCCTGTGGTTAGGGGTGAATCCCGAATTTCAGCGGCGGGGGGTGGCAGATAATCTCGTCGATCGCCTCGTAGAACGCATGATCGACGACGGTGCCCGGTTCATGATGGCGGACACTGACCCCGAAAACCTGCCTGCCGTCAAATTTTTTACCCGCAAAGGCTTCAACAACGTGCGCCGCCACGTGTTCCTCTCCATGAACCTCAGCAAGCACGAATATTACGGCAAACTAATCGCCTACGAGCGCGAAAAAGCCGATCGCGCCGTCTGGAAACGCCCCCGTCGCCCCAGCAAAACTTAAACTCAACAAAAATCCCGTCTATCCTTTTCCTCAAACTGAGGAGGATTTGCGAGCGATGGCAGCGATTTTGCAGCAAAAACTGGGTCGTCGCGGCGAGCCAGGATAGTTGAACGGTGGTGGTCTGGCAGGCAAACCTGATTTGTGCGCGCAATTAGGACTAGCAGTGGGTGGACGGTAGCGGTATGCTGAACAGTTGGAGCGGCATGCGCTTTGCCAGTGGAGCAATAGATCCGGCTCCGCGTTTGTCACGGCTCTGTCCTTTATGATTCAGACTTTAAAACCCACGTCTTATGGCCACCACCTACACTGTTGAAATTCATCATCAAGGCACTGTGCAGACCATTCAGGTGCCCGAAGACAAAACCGTCCTGGATGTTGCCGATGCCGCACAACTGGGCTTGCCGAGTTCCTGTCATGCCGGAGTTTGTACCACCTGTGCGGCCAAACTTCTGGAAGGCACGGTGGAGCAGGGAGATGGCATGGGCATCAGTCCCGAATTGCAGGCGCAGGGCTATGCCTTGCTGTGTGTGTCGTACCCCCGCTCTAACTTGAAAGTGGAAACTGAGCAGGAAGATACGGTGTATAACCTCCAGTTTGGACAATCCCAAAAGTAGCAGTAGCAGTAGGAATAACGGTATTCTGGTGCTACAGCGATTCGATCTGGATTGTAAAAAAGGTTCCGCTGGACTCCCTTTTACAAAGTCCTCTCATTGCACAAATCATTTCGGATTGCTGTGGCAATTGTGTAATTAGTTGAGCAAATTTTATGACGACTCACTTCATTACGGCAGAAATTGACCTGCAAGAATCCCCGATCGCGATGCAACAAGCGATCGAGGCGGAACTGCAAAAACGCGGAGAACCGTTGCGCTGGGCCGTGACCGAGGTTGATACTGAGAAACAAACGGCGATCGTGGAAGCCATTGTCACGACAGCGGCTCAACCGGAGGCGTGAACCGTCCTTACACCACCGTTTTGATTGTGCCAACGGGGATTGGTGCCGCGATCGGCGGTTATGCCGGGGATGCGCTGCCGGTCGTCCGGACGATCGCCCAAGTTTCCGACTGCCTGATCACACATCCCAATGTCTTAAACGGGGCACAACTGTACTGGTCGCTGCCCAACGCTTTGTATGTGGAAGGGTACGGGCTGGATCAATTTATGGCGGGGCGCTGGGGCTTGACTCCTGTCCGCCAAAACCGGATTGCCCTGATTTTGGATCAGGCGATCGCTCCCGATTTACGGTTACGCCATCTGCAAGCAGCGGATGCGGCAAGGGCGACGTTGGGCTTGGATTTGACTGATTACCTGGTGACGGATGCCCCGCTGGGTGTGACCTTAAACACTGCGGCATCAGGAGCGACATGGGGCACGATCGCCCAACCGGATAGCCTGTTGCGAGCGGCAGATAAAGCCATTCACCGCTTCGGAGCAGAGGCGATCGCGATCGTGGCCCGCTTTCCCGATGACGTGGGTAGCGAAGCCTTGCAAAACTATCGGCAAGGGCAGGGGGTAGACCCGCTGGCCGGAGCCGAAGCGGTGATCAGTCATCTGGTGGTGCGCGAATTTCAAGTGCCCTGCGCCCATGCTCCAGCACTCTTGCCGTTGCCCCTCGATCCCACCCTTTCCCCCCGCGCGGCAGCGGAAGAACTCGGCTATACGTTCCTGCCTTGTGTGCTGGTGGGACTCAGCCGCGCCCCCCAATTTGTTACCCCGGCGGCGGCAATCCCCTCGCTGGGTAGTGTGTGGGCAGATCAGGTGGATGCCGTGATTCTGCCTGCAACCGCGTTTGGGGGCAGTGGGGTGATGAGTTTGGCGGGGCGATCGCGCCGTCCCTCAGATCGCCCCTCGCCGCCCCTCATGGTGGCAGTCGAGGACAATCACACCCGGATGCGAGTGCCCCCGGAAGCGCTCGGTATTCCCGCAGTGCGAGTTTCGTCTTACCTGGAGGCGGCGGGCATGATTGCAGCGCATCGGGCGGGGGTCAATCCGCCAGCGTTGCGCGCCACGATCGCCCCAATTCAGCCAGGAGAGGCATAATGCTAGAACAGGCGGGAGCGATCGCGCGATCGTCCCACAGCCCTGTCTCTGTTACTGTGTAGTCATTCTCTCTGCAAATCACCTGTGCCAGATCCCTTTTCCGACGATCCCGAATTCAGTGCTCTTTCCCGTACCCAGGTGCTGATTGCCATGGGGATCACGGCTGTCATCCTGCTGGTGGTCAGTAAGCTGTGGCTGTATTTCGGTGCCATGAGTTTGTTACCCGTCCGCTGGACTCTGACTGATCTGGCGATCGGGGTGGGGCTGGGTTTAGGCATCACCGCTGCTAGTTCCCTGCTATATCAGGTGTGGGAGGCTTATCGCCAAAGTGCCGACTACTACCTGGATATGGTCTTGAAGCCCCTCGTACTGCCAGATTTGCTGTGGTTGGGACTGTTACCCGGCCTCAGTGAAGAACTCTTGTTTCGGGGGGTGATGCTCCCTGCTTTTGGCTATGACACGACTGCCATTTTGTTTTCGAGTCTGTGTTTCGGCGTGCTGCATCTGAGCAGTTGGCGACAATGGCCTTATGTCCTATGGGCGACCATCATTGGTGGCGTGTTGGGTGTCAGTGCCGTCTGGACGAATAATTTGCTGGTGCCGATGACGGCCCATGTGTTGACGAATTTTGTCTCCGGTTGCTGGTGGAAATGGGATGCCTACCGGAAAGCCAAACAAGGTTAACGCGATCGCGCTTGTGAGCAGCAGAACTGGATGAGCCAAGGGCGCGATCGGTGTGCCGATCACCCGCCCAATTTCCCCTGCCTCTCCCCTCATCCCCGTGGAGACGTACCAGCGGTACGTCTCTACATGATTTTGGGGAATCGCCGTAGATTTGGGGCGATCGGGATATTGGACACCGACCCAATTCACCCCCGCCGCTTCCCGCATTCCTGTGGAGACGTACCAGCGGTACGTCTCTACATCATTTTGGGAATCGACGTAGATCGGCGCTTTTACACCCATTTCTGCTAAAGAAGTGCCCCTCTTCCTTCCTTCCCCTTCTCTCCCTTCCTTGACCTCCCTCCCCCTCCCTCCCTCCCCATAGATTCCCTTCAATCCCAACCATCACCTCCTCTATTGCTCCTAATGAGAATCATGATGATTTTTGTATTTTTTATATCGATAAACTTGTGCAGGCTTCGATACGGTTTTTCAGGTGGATCACGGACTAGAAACTGGTTCGATCTTGGCAATGGTTTTTTGAAGTTGACAAAGCTTCTTAATAAGCAAAAAAAGTGGCATTGACGGCTCGAAGGAGCGTGCTACATTATCAATACCGTCGGTTATTGCAAATACTCACGTCGTTGGGAAGAGGAAAAATGCCTGAAATTCAAGCACCCGTGCAACCTTTAGATTACATTGCGGATAATCCTGTTTTATTCGATCGCTCTGTTACAACCCCTATTATTGAAGGCTTCAATATTGCGCTGGCAAGTTTCCAAGCCCTTTATATTCAGTATCAAAAACACCATTTTGTCGTTGAAGGGGCTGAGTTTTATTCACTCCATGAATTCTTCGCGGAAAGCTACGGTCAAGTGCAGGAATATGTGCACAAAATCGGTGAGCGGATGAATGGATTGGGTGGGATTCCCGTTGCCAGTTTTGCAAAATTGGCTGAGCTGTGCTGCTTTACGCCGGAAGCGGATGGTGGCTTCACCTCACGGCAAATGGTGGAAAACGACTTGGACGCAGAAAAAGCGATTATCAGCTTGTTGCGGAAGCAAGCGGCACAGGCAGAAAGCCTGGGCGATCGCGCCACTCGGTTGATGTATGAAAATATGCTGATGGAAACTGAAGATCGGGCGTTCCACCTGGCTCACTTCCTGACCCATGACAGCCTGACATTGGCTTATGTAGCTAGCCGCAACTAAGGCGATCGCGGCAAAAATAGCCCTTATTCTTGTTTCTTTCAGGGTGCTCTCGGTAGCACCCTTTTTGATTTTGATAGTACAGATAGAGCTACTGCAATCGAACCTGATGCAAATCTGATAAAGTTCAGTAGAGGCAGCTAGCACCACAAAATTTACTCTCTTCAGGAATTTCAGCCAAATTTTGTCATCCCCCTCCATTTACTTTTTAGTGTTTCACGGGAGCCCTGATCCGCGATCGCAACAGGCTGCCCACCAATTGACTGAAGCCTTTCGCCAGCGCATGAGGCAAACCGCAAACATCGCCGATGCCGTTGGTCGAGAGTTGGTCTGGGAAGGCGATCGCACCCCTGAGCGGCAGTTATCGGTCGTGGAGTCGGATGTGCCCCCGGTAGTGGCAGGTGAGTCGCACCTGTGGGTGCAGGATGTGTATTTGGAGTGTACGTCACAGCCTTTGCATGAGCAATTGGCACAAGGGGTGGCGCAAGGTTCATCTACGATCTCTGAGGCGGCGATCGGGGTGCGGATTATTCCCGTATTTTTGTTGGCGGGAACCCACGTCATGCAGGACATTCCCGCTGAAATTGCCAGCTGGCAGGAACAATTCCATGACCCACTGCCGTTCACGGTAACGCCCCATTTAGGGTCTCAGGTGGGATTGCGGCGCTTGTTGAATGAGCGTCTGTCGCTGCACCCAATGGAAGCCTGGATTTTGTTGGCCCATGGGAGTCGTCGGGAGGGCGCGAATGCCTTCATTGAACAATTGGCAGATCATGTGGGG
>JAIXVO010000225.1 GCA_027482985.1 Cyanobacteriota bacterium | reverse complement strand
GACTACAGGTTTACTGAGTTTATTCTGTTTTCTTCTGAGTCTATTCTGGACTCCTTGGTTCGTGAAAGGAATCGCCGTGATCGCGATTTTGTTCCTCCTCCCGCGCTCTCAACGCAATGCTATTTGAGCTTTGCCCTCATCCCATTTCTCACTAAAGGAGACTTCCCCATGACCGTAACCCTCACCGAAAAAGCAGAATTTCGCCTGCGTGCCTTTTTACAGGGCAGTGCTGATGACACCTCCGACAAAGGAATTCGGGTGGGCGTGAGCGACGGCGGTTGTAATGGTTATGAATACAAGATTGATATTGCCAATGCGCCGCGCCCTGATGACCTGATTGAACACCAAGGGCGGGTGCGCCTGTTTATCGATCCTCAAAGTGCCACCCTGTTAAATGGTGTGGTGGTTGATTTTGTCGATGGCTTGATGGAAAGTGGGTTCAAATTTACCAATCCCAATGCCACCGATACCTGTGGCTGTGGCAAATCGTTCCAAGCGGGAGACTGCACCCCCGCCGCCACACCCTGTAGCTAGTCATTGGGCGGCGGGAGTCAGGGATTCCCCTCGCCCAAGCGTGACCGATGACCGTTCTGTCGTTCTGTTGCAATTAGAGGAGACCAAACCATGACGATTTTTCAAGTGCGGCTCTACAACAAGAAAAAAGGGTTGGATATTACCATTCCCGTTGAAGATACGGTGACGGTGCTGGACGCTGCGGAAGAAGCAGGGGTAGAATTACCCGAATCCTGCCGCTCTGGGTCTTGCTCCAGTTGTGTGGGTAAAGTGGAATCGGGTGAAATTGACCAATCGGAACAAGTCTTTCTTGATGAAGAACAGATGGCAAAAGGGTTTGCTTTACTGTGCGTCACCTACCCCCGCTCCGATTGCACGATTCGCACCCACCAGGAACCTTATCTGGTTTAATCATAGTCTTTGCCTGATGCGTCGCTGATGTATTAGCCTGCATAATTCACCAACCGTAGAGCCGTAGGGGTAGGTCTCGTGCCTACCCACGGTGATGAGGGCACCCACAAGAGGTGCCCCTACACTCGGAAAGACAGACTGTTTTTGGGGCGATTTTAGTGTGGCTAATGCATTAAGGGTTTTAGGGATTTTCTGCAAATCTCATGAATGATGCAAGTTAGGTTATGAACTAATCACTCATGCCTAACTGTCTATCTTCCCATCCTAATTAACAAGGCGGACTCCAATGACTGAAGGATTTACGATCGCCGGTGCCACCCTCAGCTTATTACAAGTCGGCGAACAGGGCATCATTACCCGCATCGCCCAGACACATGAGTCTGTCGCCCGCCAGTTAGCCCACATGGGTCTGGTTCCCGGTACCACGATCGCCGTCGAACAGCGATCGCCCCACTATGTGATTCGCGTCGGTCAGCAACAATTGACGCTGAACTCGATCATGGCTCAAACCATTTATTTACGGTTACAGCCTGCGCCCGTGAGCACCCCCTTTTGGGAGCACCTGAATCAATGGGCGATCGCCTGTCTGAAAAAGTTTGCGGCTGGTCAAACAACTGCACCGCAACCTGTGTGCGCGGTTGTTAATCGTCGGTAAACCAGTCTCGCTTGGATGATTGAGTGAGACGAGTGGACTCCCCCTTCATCGACTGACCTAATGAAGTCGGGAGTCCTTTCCTCACACTGTAATTTGTGATTTAACTGAGTTGTGATTATCCGTCAAATATGAATCGTCAGTCACTTCATATTTGACTCTTTAGCTTTCTTCCTGCCACCACTACTCTCTCAAGGGGAACACTATGTCTACGTATACCGCCCTCACCTTTGGAGGCAAAACCTGGACACCGCTCTTTGTCCAAGAAATTAACCAGGATCGCTGTATTGGTTGTGGCCGCTGCTTCAAAGCCTGCGGCCGAGATGTTTTATCGCTGCGCGCCATGAACGAAGAAGGCGACTTTGTGGAAGATGAAGAAGACGATGAAATCGAAAAGAAAGTCATGACGATCGCCAATTTCGATAACTGCATTGGCTGTCAGGCTTGCTCCCGCGTGTGCCCCAAAAACTGCTATACTCACGGCGAATTAGCGCTGGTTTAACCATGAATGCGACTGCCCCTGCCCCCTCTGAGCGTGACTGGATTGCTTACTACAATGCGATCGCAGGTCGCCCACCCCGCGCCACCCTGCTGCAAGCGTTAGACCTCATTGATGCCGAATTGCCAGCAGATTTGCCCAAATTTGCAGTCGATTTGGGCTGTGGGGATGGGCGCGATACGGTGGCGTTATTGCAGCGGCAGTGGCATGTCCTGGCGATCGATGGGGAAGAAGCCGCGATCGCCCGTTTGTTGAGCCGTCCCGATATTCAATTGGACTTATTGCAAACTCGCATCGAACGCTTTGAAGCCCTGACCTTACCGCGATCGCTGGATTTAATTAATGCCAGTTTTTGCCTCCCATTTTGTCCGGCGATCGCGTTTCCGAGTCTATGGCAAACCATCACACAAGCCTTACGCCCCGGCGGACGATTCAGCGGTCAATTGTTTGGCGATCGCGATTCCTGGTGCGGCACTTTGAAAACCACCCATCACACACGAGAACAAGTCGAAGCCTTACTCGCAGCGTTTGACGTGGAGTTTTTCGAAGAAGAAGAACATGCGGGCAAAACTGCGATCGGAGAAGACAAATACTGGCATCTCTTTCACATTGTTGCCCGCAAGAAATAAGCGCTGTATCACTCGTGGACTTAATCTACAGCCACCATCACATCACTGGATTTGATGACAGCATAGGCAGCTTTGCCCACGCTCAGCCCCAATTTTTCAGCAGAAGCTTTGGTAATAATGGCAGTAATTTCAACTCCTGGTGCCACTTCCAATAACACTTCCGTATTCACAGCACCTTCTTCGACTTTTTTCACCGTTCCTTTCAACGCGTTGCGGGCGCTAATCTGCATAGTTCACTCCTGGCAGCATGAGGTAAGCAACAGTTGGTATACCAACCTAAACAGAGCAAATTTACCAATCTTTTTTGGCGCAAACTGTTGTGTTCGTCACCTTAACCATCAGCGTTTTTGCAGGTATTCGTCGAGGGTTTTCTGGGCTTTCAGCTAATTCCCGATCCATAAAATTCATACGGAAGGCAAATAGCCATTCGCCCCTACACGATCGCGATCGCCCTTTAATTCACACTAACTTCCTGCAAAAACGTCTTCAACACCCCAATTAACCACGCGGGTTGTTCCAATTGCGGCAACACTCCCGCTTGCGCCATCTGGACAAATAACTTCACCGTTTGCGGATTCAGTTTAGCTAACCGTTGACCGAGGGCGACATCCGTAAATTGCGCCTGTTCGCCCCACGCGATCGCAGTGGGCACCTGGAGTTGGGGTAAGTAATAGGCCAGGTCGAAATATAAATCGCCGCGCAAAAATGCCAGTGCTGCATATTGGGCATTCGGTTGAGTCGCCGATTCTAAATACGCTTGCACCATTTCGGCAGAGACGCGATCGGCATCGGCAAACAAAAATCGCTCCAAAAAATTGCGTACCGACACCTCATTCATCGCCCCCAAACTGTAAATGAATTGATCCAGCAACGGCGTGCCAATCAGTTGTAGCGGCAAGCGTCTGCCTGCATCCTGCCCAAAGTCGGCAAACCCCGACGGACAAGTGAGAAACAGCGCTTTGAACAACTCCGGACGCTGAATTGCCAACCGCACCACGATCGCCCCCGTCAGCGAAGACGCGATCGCAATCACGGGTTGCGGGCAAGTCTGTTCAATAAATTCCGCCAGCGTTGTCAGATAATCCTCCACCCGATAATCTCGCACCGGATGATCCGACTGCCCCCAACCCAACAAATCCGGTGCCAGGACGCGGTAAGTATCTAAAAACGCCGGATAGACTTTCGACCATTCGTAAGCCGAAGCCCCACCGCCAAAGTTATGCAGGAAGAGTAACGGCTGTGGGGTGGCGGGGGGCAGCGTCCAGGGCGCACCGACAGGCGTATAGCCGACCATCGCCCCCAGACTGGTTTCCACCACCTGTTGCCCCATGCCCAACGGATGAAATTGCAGCATTGTTGAGTCTCCCTATGCGCCCTTGCTCAATTCGCGATCGCAGACTTTTTGCACCGTCCGCAAAATTTGTCCCGCTAAAATCGCCGCCCCAAACCCATTATCAATATTCACCACGGCCACCCCCGCCGCACAGGAATTCAACATCGACAACAGCGCCGCCAACCCATGAAAACTCGCCCCATAACCAATACTCGTCGGCACCGCAATCACAGGACAGTCCGCCAACCCCGCCACCACACTCGGCAGCGCGCCCTCCATCCCCGCCGCCACAATCAGCACATCCGCATCGGCGATCGCCTCCCGCTGACTCAAGAGCCGATGAATGCCTGCCACGCCCACATCCCACAGTCGTTTTACCTGAAACCCACACAATTCAGCCGTGATCGCCGCTTCTTCCGCCACGGGTAAGTCAGCAGTGCCAGCCGACAACACACTGATGCGCCCCGGACGAGAAGGCGGCAGCGGGTAAGGTTGACTGGTTTCATTCCGCCCCTGCACCGCACAAATTTTGGCGAGTTCGTAATAATGCAATCCCGGCACCCGCGATCGCAGTTGGGCATAAACTTCCGGCTCAATCCGCGTCGCCATCACCACGCTGGTTTGATGCCGCATCGTTTCCATAATCCGGGCAATCTGTTCCGGCGTTTTCCCCGGCCCCCAAATCACCTCCGGAAAGCCCGTCCGCAACGCCCGATGGTGGTCAATCCGCGCAAAATCATCGACGGGTTCATAGCTGAGATACTTCAGTTTCTCCAGCGCCGAATCGGGAGAGACATCGCCTTGCGCCACCGCATTCAGCAAATGGCGAATCGCTTCAGGTTGAGTCACAGGCAGCACACGCAAAAGGACTGCTTCTACTCTATCGAAAGACGGGAGTTAAGGCAGAAGGCAGGGGGCAAAACCAGCAAAGGCAGATTTTGTAGATTTTGTAGGATGTGTTAGGCGTTAGCCGTAACGCATCAATCGCTGGGCGACAATCGCTTGGAGGCGATGCGTTACGCTGCGCTAACACATCCTACGCAGAGCCGAATTGCAGGCGATTAAATCCCTATTTCTAAGCGAAGGCTTTTTTCAGGCGCGGTTGAATGCTGAGTAAAGCGACGGCTGAAAAGCCGATCAATACTAGCAAAGCGGCTCCCATTGTGACTTCACCAAAGGGCGCGTGCATGACGACACTGTTCACTGACCAGTCCTGATGCAAGTAGACATAGCGAATGGGTTCGATCGCGTAGCTGAGAGGATTCAAACTCGCGACCCACTGTAACCAGGTGGGCATGAAGGATAGCGGTACGAGGGCAGTGCTGGCAAAGAGTAAGGGCAGGTTGGTGACAAAGATGACAGCGATTAGTTCAATGTGTCCCGGCAAGGAAAAAGCCAGACCCAGACTCAAGGCGGTCACGCCCAACACCAGCAGCAACACGATCAGGGTCAGTAGTGCCAAGCCTGCCACATTGGGTAAGCCTGCACCCAGAAAGGCACTCATGATGACGATCGCGATCGTTTGCAGCAAACTCAAGGTCGTAATAAAAATCGCCGATGCCATCACGATCGAATAACGCGACACCAGCGGCGCGACGAGCAACCGATTCAAGAACCCAAATTCGCGATCGAACATCACCGGCAGTCCGGCATTTAACGCCCCACCAAAGGCTGTGAACACGATAATGCCAGCCCCAATAAAGCGACCGTAATTAATCCCTTCCCCAAATAATCCTTGTGGGGCATTTTGAAATAAGGCTCCAAACAAAATTAACCACATTAACGGTTGAATAATCCCTGCCGCTAAGGTCGAAGGTCGCCGTTGCAGTTGGATAAAGAGCCGTCGAGTGAGGGCGATCGTTTCTTGCCAAAAATCCGCGATCGGGCTTGAAGACGTTGGCGCTGGTGCCATCACTTTGCCATTCAATGAAGCTGGGGTAACAGTTGTACTCATAGCAAATCAACCATTTGTTGTGGACTGAAAATTAGTATTTTCATTAGGGACATTCGGTTCGCCTCTTGTGTCTAAATTCGGTTTTCTAATGCTTGGTACTCCGACTGGAACTCCTTTCAATCCAGGGGTTAATACGGACGATGAGTTCAAGAATTCTTCAAATAATTTGAAAAATTTATTGAGCGCACTATTTTCATCTTCCGAATAAAACAAGATAATCTGCTCCCAAGACTGACCAGTAGAGATTCTAAACTTTTTTTGAATCCAGGCTTGAAACTTTGAAAAATTTTCTTCTTCAGGAGTTGAAGGTATATCTAACTCACGCCGAGCCAACGTATAACCTGCCAGAAAAGAGCTAAGACTACTGATCGAGGGTTTGCCTAAATACATGGATGGTCTTTTCTGAATTTTGTGCATTAATTCAATAAAACTATTTGAAGGATGACTGGTTTTATCTATAGATGTCGAAGAAGATTGCACAATCGGTTCGTGGCGTAGCAACATCAATTCACTGGCAGATAAAACTTTAGAAGCGTAAGGTGTGCCATGAACATCATTAAATTCAACTTCAAAGACTTCCGGTTCGTAAACTTCAACAACCGTACCCATCTGCCCGCGCACCAGGCCAAGATCTTGTCGATCGCTCAGTAACGCAACGACATCCAATAATTGAATTTGATGTGCCATGGATCTCTCCTTCTACCGAACATAGCAGCTAACAAGACGAGGAAAATTCTCTTCATTCCGAACAATCCAGACGCTGCGAACAATTGCCTGTTGTTCGTTTCTGGTTAACTGAAAGTCAACAACATATTTTTGGCCATATTGTATATTCTCATCAGGTGTTGACTCATACTTTTGAATCGCATCTCGCAAAATCTGTCTTAATTCTTCCTCCTCTGCTAAACCGATCCCTAATACAACCTGAAAGACGTAAGCTTTATGTTTGCCATCTAGATGATTGGGATTGAGACAGTAGCCTGAAAGTTTTTGGTCAGGAATTACGGCTTGCTCTGGATTCGGTAACTTCATTCCAAACTATCGCATCTGCTTTTTGCGTTCGGCTTTTTCGTCGCGGGTGGCGGCGGCAGCGAGGTCAGCATCGAGTAGGGTGCGTCCGGTGGCAGCGAGATAGACATCATCCAGACTGGGACGGGATTGGGCAATGCCGAAGGTGGGCAGTCCGGCAGTCTGGAGTGCCTGCTGGACAGTCGAGAGGGCATTACTTTGCGGATCAACAACCAGATTTAAGGAATTGCCTTGAGCGGCGTTGATGATCACTTCCTGCACCGCTGGCACCGCTTCCAGGAGGGTTTTAGCAGTAACAGCTTCATCGTTGGGCGTGAATTCGCGAATCCGTAAGGTAATGCGATCGCCCCCCACTTGATCCTTCAACTGGCTGGGCGTACCCGCCGCGATCACTTTCCCCTGGTCGATGATGGCCACCCGATCCGCCAGCATATCGATTTCTTCTAGATAGTGGCTGGTCAATAACACCGTTGTCCCGGCTTCCCGAATTTGGCGGAGGAAGGACCAGACCGTGTAGCGACTTTCGATATCCAGCCCGACCGTCGGCTCATCCAGAACTAGCACTTGCGGCTGGTGGAGTAATCCGGCAGCGAGATCGAGGCGTTTTTGGAGACCACCGGAGTAAGTGCCCGTTTTTTTGTCAGCGTACTCTTGCAAGCCGAGTTGGTTCAAGACCATTTCGATTCGTGCTGTCGCCAGCGATCGCGGTAGATGATAGAGCGCCGCTTGCAATTGGAGCAGTTCGCGTCCTGTCAACACTTTATCTGGCGCAACCGCTTGAGCCACATAGCCCAGATATTGCCGCACCAGTCGAGGATTCGCCAAGACCGAAATGCCCGCCACTTCAACTTTGCCTGCATCAGGTTCGGTCAGGGTGCAGAGACAGCGAATAGTCGTCGTTTTGCCTGCCCCATTGGGACCTAATAAGCCAAAGATTTCTCCCGGCTCAATTTGCAACGACACATCCTTGACGGCCTCGACTGTACCGTAACGCTTTTGCAAGTTTTCAATCAGCACTGCAGGAGCCATACTCCCCCCAACTTGATACAAATCTCAACTTCATTCTAATGGGCTGGGTGAACCCTGAATGGTCTTCGTGAGAGATTAATCAGAGAGTTAAGAGTATCGACCAAACTATTTTTTTGCAGCTTAACCTGAGTAATTCACCCACCGTGGATCTGTAGGGGTGGGTCTTGTACCTACCCACGGTGGTTAGGGCACCCATAGACAGACTCATCTAATCGCGACGATCGCCATAATCTTCGGAGGATTTGGGGTCGAGTTCCCAGCGGCGATCGTCCCGTTCTTCGAGAATGGCGCTGATGCGGACATCGGTACGATCGTCCAGTTCCAGTCCGACGGCGGCGGCGACTTCGTCCACAATGTCCTGATCGGGCGTTGAGACGGTGCCACCCACGGCTTCATCGCCCACGGCTTCGGCTTGTTCGTAATTTGCGTCAATGTCGCCGCCCGTCAAGCTGGGATCAGCATCCTGCGCCAGATGTTTGTCGCTGCGGCGAGAATAGCTACCAGCGCGATCGCTTGGCTGTCCTTGCAATCCGGTGCCGTAGGATTCAGTCATCTCCTGGGGTAAGTCGCTAATTAGTTCGCCCTCTGACGCAGCCCGCAGATCCTCGTCGTCGGGTTCCTCGGTGGCGATCGCCTCCAGCATCGCGGGATCGTAGGGGACTTCTACTAACCCGACTTCTTGCTGCAAACTCTCCAGTTCTTCCAAATCAGCATCATTGAACAATGCTTCATCTCCCAGGGTGTCCTGGATATCGGCAATGGCATCGGCTTGGACAGCCTCAAATTTGGCATTTTGGCTCAAGTGCGTCGGTTCTACCATGACTCTTCATCCTGCAATCAGTCCTTACCCGACAGTACCGAACTGTCTCCCACCTGTACTCTCCACAAGGGTAGACACTTGCGTTTAAGGCAGGAGGCAGAGGGCAGAGGGCAGGAGGAAATAGCCCTTTTCATCATGGGGTTACACATATTTCATGGCGGACTGCTTCCTGACTCCTGACTCCTATCTCCTTCTCACCCATCCCAAATCCTCAGCAATGCGATGGGCGCAGGCGAAGCCTGAGAAGGCGACGGCGTTGAGACCCTGACCGGGGAAGGTGCTATCGCCGACGCAGTAAAGACCGGGGATGGCGGTGCGGTTGAAGGGCATCCCCAGTAAGCCCCGGAGTTTGCGGGTGGGGATGGGGCCATAGGTGCCGTCCATGCGACCGAGGAAGCGGCGATGGGTGCGGGGGGTGCCGATTTCCTGGTAGTCGAGGTGGGTGGTTAAACCGGGAAAAATGGTTTCTAGACGCGCAATCACGCGATCGCCCGCTTGCTGCTTCTGGCGTTGATACTCCTGGGCCGTCAGCCCTTGCCAGCGGGTGATCCAACTGGGGGTGAAGGCGTGGATGATGTGGCGATCGCGGGGAGCCAAACTGGGATCGAGCAGGGTGGGGATGGAGACAAAAATCGTGCCTTCCTCGGCTTCCATCTGATGCCAATCGTCGAGCAGGATGTGGTGACAGTCGGTGGCGGGCGGGAGGGCGGCGGCTTTCACCCCCAAGTGCAGGCTGAGAAAACTGGGGGATTTGCGATAGCGGGTTTGCCAGCGTTGTTCCGAACTGGGCATGGCTGCGGGCGGCAACAGTTTTTCAAAGGTGTCCCAGCGGGTAGCATTGGAGACAATCCGGTGCGCGAAGAGTTGTTCGCCAGACGCTAACTGCACGCCCACGGCTCGACCGGCCTCGGTCAAAATTTGCGTGACTCTAGCTCGATAGCGAATCTCGCCGCCCAATTTCTCTAAGCCAGTCACCAATGTTTCGGCGATCGCCCCAACGCCACCTTGGGGATAGTTGATGCCCCCATAATGGCGATCGCTCAACACCATCCCGGCATTAATCATGGGCGTTAACTGAGCGGGCACGACTGACCAGCAATAACATTCCATATCGATAAATTGCAGCAGTCGCGGATCGCGGATGTACCGTCGCGCCACATCCCCCACATTCAACGGCAGGTAGCGAGCTAAACCCAGGCAGGCCAGCGGATTTTGGCAAAAGACGCGGAACAGGTAGCGGGGCGATTCCAGCGACAGCAACTCGATCGCATTCAAACAATTGAAGACGCGCCAGCACTCGTCATAAAACCGCCGAATGCCCTGCTGTTCATGGGGAAAAGCGGCGATCAAGGTTTGCAGCCATTGGTCGTAGTCGCGATGCACCTTTAAATCCAGTTGATCGGGCAGATGGTAATGAATTTGGACAGGATCGGGAATCGTTTCGAGCGCCATCCCTGCGCCTTGGAGTGCCCGTGTCAGCAGGTTGGTGGTGCCGCGATCGCCAAACCCAAACATCATCGAAGCCCCAACATCAAAGCGATAGCCCTGCCGCTCAAAATAGCCCGCACTGCCGCCAGGAATCAGGTAGCGTTCCAGCACCAGCACTTTGGCTCCTTTGGCCGCCAATTGCGTCGCCGTCACCAGGCCACCAATGCCTGACCCAATCACAATCACATCAACATCGACAGCAGGCGGCACCGGGGCAGAACGAATGCGAGGCAAGGTAAACAAGGGCGACATCCAAACCTGTTGGGATGGGGTGGGAATGACCTTCCATTATGACGCTATTCGCAATAGGTCTTGCTGCTGCCAGGGAGAAAAATTGGGCATTAACATACCTGACACCCCAAGATCGCTGCCCTCATCCCCTAACCCCTTCTCCCAGAGCGGGAGAAGGGGAACTAATCCAATCTTTCTCCCCTCGCCCATTTTGGGAGAGGGGGCGGGGGTGAGGGCGATTTGGGGGCGTGAAGTATATTAATGCCCCCAAATCGCCATAAAAAGGGATTGATTCCGGAGAACCAATCCCGCCTGCCGATCCTTCTGAGAGGAGAACACTTGAAAATACTATAGGCTTATTGCGATTTAGTGTCAACTCTGTTGAGATTAGTTTTCAATAAAGCAGCGGTAGTTTAATTCTATGATTAGAAAATAGCCTGGTAAAAGTCGCGAGAACTCGTGATGTGGGTGCGAGATGCCGAAAAGAAGAGGGTATGATCAATCACATTCAATTCCCAGAGTGTGTGGAACGCCATGACTTTTCAAATGCGTGTTTACGTGCCGCCCCATCCCCTGATCAAGCACTGGCTGGCGATCGCTCGTCAGGCTTCGACCCCCTCGGCCCTGTTTCGGACGGCCATGACGGAACTCGGTCGTTGGCTCACCTACGAAGCGATCCGGGATTGGCTGCCCACGCAAGATGTCACGATCGACACGCCCCTTGCCCCCTGTCCCGCTACCTTTATTGATCCTGAAACGCCACTGATGGTAGTGCCTGTGCTCCGGGCTGGGTTGGCACTGTTGGATGGGGCGCAGTCATTATTGCCCCTGGCTTCGATTTACCACCTCGGCTTTGCCCGCAATGAAGAGACGCTAGAAGCCAGTTGTTACCTGAACAAGCTACCCGATCAGCTCGATCCCCGCACCCGCGTCCTGATTCCCGAACCGATGATGGCGACGGGGGGCACGATGCTGTCCGTGATGCAAGAATTAACCAGTCGCGGCATTGATCCAGCGAATGTGCGGGTGATTGCGGTGGTGACTGCGCCCCCGGCCCTGCAAAAGCTGAGTACTGCCTATCCCGGCTTGACGATTTATGCGGCGGGGATTGATGAGCAGGTGAACGAACACGGATTTATTGTGCCGGGGTTGGGGGATGCGGGCGATCGCACCTTTGGCACGTGATCATGTTAGGCTGAACCACAGAAATCGCGTGGGCAGTCTCTAGCGATGGCGATCAAGCTGTCACCCCTGCTCCTCCTAATCACAACCAATGGGTCAGTAATGAGTCAACGAGATGGATTTGCCGGTGGATTTATTCTAGGCACGCTGGTCGGCGGAGTCGTCGGCGGGGTCGTGGGGGCATTGCTTACGGCGCGACAACTCAATCCCGAATTGCCGGAAGCGGAAAATGGTACGCCTGCCAATACCCTCAAAGCCAGAGCCAAAGCAAACCGGAAGCAGCGATCGCTGAAAGCTGGCCGCGAAGGGCGGGAAATGGAAACGGCTCGGCAGCGGTTAGAAGACAAAATTGCCCAACTGAATGACGCGATCGAAGATGTGCGGCATCAGTTAGGGGGTGTCAATGGCACGCCGCCGGATGAGTCGGTGTCGTCCTCCCTGCCACCCGATCCGCGATCGCCCAGTTGAGGCTAGCCGAATATTTGCGCCCTTGCAGTGAAATGATACACTGAACAGAAATTTTCAAGTCTGCCGCCATTCGCTAGACTAAACTTAATTGCAATTGCTTGAATCCTGAGAGGCACAGAGCCGTCTATGAACGCGTTGATTCCCCTAATTGTCCAGACTCTGGCAACCTTCATCAGCATCTATACGGTGCTGATCTTCATCCGGATTCTGTTGAGCTGGTTTCCCAATGTGGATTGGTTCAATCCGCCCTTCTCCATCTTGAGTCAGCTGACTGACCCCTACCTCAACGTTTTCCGCAATATTATTCCGCCGCTGGGTGGGTTAGATTTTTCCCCGATTCTGGCGATTTTGCTTCTGCAATTTGTCCAGCAGGCTGCGACGATGGCGGCTCGTACCGTCACTGTCGCGATGATGTAGTCGCAGGTCTGAGCGAGAATTTGAATTGTCCGATCGCCCGCAAGCTGGTACTCGTTTTGCGGGCGATCGGGCTATTTAGCGTCTGACTTTCCCGGTAAAGCCTGCCGCCTTAAATTGCTCCAGTTTCAGCGGTGTCGGTTGGTTGGCAGGCACACTAATTCTCAACTCAAAATCACTGATGCCAGGGGGAATTTCTTCGATCGCCCCCAATCGCGTCCGGTTTTGCATCACCGAATCGTTATTGGCATCGTAAATGCGGCCAAAAATATCGGCATTAATCACGGGTTTACCGGATTTGTTTTCCGCTTTGCCCGTGACGATAAAGCAATTGGCCGACATCGTGGTGCCGCCGCTGGTGACTGCCCCCGCAGCGAGTTCGGCTGGACATTCGTGATAGTCAATGTCAAACAAGCGAATTTGGGTCAGGGCGTGGGCGGCGGGAGCATAGGCAATACTGCCCAACCAGAGGCATCCGGTCAGCAGGAGGGTGAAAAGGGCGCGAATGGGCATAAAGGGCACAGGGGAGAATGAAGGGGACATCTAGCGACGAAACTCTATGAGGATGCTTTTCAGCTTATCCTGAATCTGAGATTGCGGGATAGTGTCGCTGCCGGAAGCAGTTTGACCAAAGTTATATAATTGGGGATCAGTCTGGATGCT
>JAIXVO010000312.1 GCA_027482985.1 Cyanobacteriota bacterium | reverse complement strand
TCATTTTGAAATTCGAGTGAGACTGAGGCTCCCCTTGTTTCAATTAATCGAGGTGCCCTTAAACTTTATAGCCCAGATGATTTCAGTTGATTAGTCGGAGGTTGATTTTTCAAGCGTTTTGTCAGGTTATTAGCGTGATCACTACAGCGATCGCTAACTGATGCGTTCTGCTAACTCTAACCACCGCAATGTTGAGGTTTCAATTTCCTCCGTCAATGCAGCTAATTGCGCGGTCATTTGTTGCAATTGCTCATAATCACTCGGCGGATTGTTGTATAAACTTTTTTCCAATCTTTCCTTCTCTACTTCCATTTCTGGAATCCGAGTTTCTAACGTTTCATATTCCCGCTTCTCTTTAAACGTCAATTTTTGCGGCTTCGCGATCGCCCCATTCCCCTGCACAGGTGCATCGGCAACCATTGGCTTCTCCGCTTTCCCGTCCTTCCCCTTCCGCTCTCTCCCACCACTTCCTTCCCCTTCCTGTTGTCGCCAATCCAAATACATCGAATAATTCCCGGCATACTGGCGTAACGTCCCTCCCGCTTCAAACGCAAAGATGGTATCCACGGTGCGATCGAGGAAGTAGCGATCGTGGGAAACAACAATCACACAGCCATTGAAATCTTCCAGGTAATCCTCTAAGACTGCGAGGGTTTGTACGTCTAGATCGTTGGTGGGTTCGTCCAGGATCAGGACATTGGGGGCGCTCATGAGGACGCGCAGCAGGAACAGACGGCGTTTTTCCCCGCCTGAGAGTTTGTGAATGGGGGCATATTGCTGATCGGGGGGAAACAGAAACCGTTCCAGCATTTGCGAAGCGGTAATCACGCTGCCATCGTTGGTTTGCACTAATTCGGCAACGCCTTTGAGATACTCAATCACCCGCTGATTTTCATTCATCGTCACATCATCGGAGTGCTGGTCGAAATAGCCGATGTGAATCGTGGTGCCAATTTCGACGGTGCCGGCATCTGGCGTGACAGTGCCCGTGATGATATTCATGAGCGTGGACTTGCCAGCCCCGTTACTGCCAATAATTCCGACCCGATCTTCGGGATTAAATAGGTAGGTAAAGTCTTTGATCAGGGTGCGATCGCCATAGGCTTTGGTAATCCCGGTCAACTCGATCACCTTTTTGCCGATGCGCCGCCCCACCGTGGAAATGTCCACCTTGCCATGCGCCTGTTTGAACTCCTGCGCCTGCATATCGCGAATCCGGTCAATTCGGGCTTTTTGCTTGGTACTCCGGGCTTTGGGGCCGCGTTTCAGCCATTCCAACTCGCGGCGTAACACGCCTGCATGTTTGCGTTGGGTGCTGACCGCCGACTCTTCCGCTGCCGCTTTTTTCTCCAAGTAGTAACTGTAGTTGCCCGTATAGCCAAACAAATCCGCGCGATCGATTTCCAGGATGCGATTCGTCACCTGATCCAAAAAGTAGCGATCGTGGGTAATCAGCAAGAGGGCACCCTGGAAGCGCTTCAAATAACTCTGTAACCACTCGACTGAAAGCGCATCCAAATGGTTGGTCGGCTCATCCATCAGTAATACGTCGGGTTGGGAGAGCAAAGCCGTGGCGATCGCAATCCGCTTCCGATAGCCCCCCGATAAATCCCCAATCTTGGCCTCAAAATCGTGAATCCCCAATTGGGTGAGAATTACTTTCGCATCCGATTCCAGTTCCCACGCGCCCACCATATCGATGCGCTGCGACACCGTGGAAAGTTGTGCCATCAACTTGTTAGCATCCCCCTGCCCTGCCGCCAACTGATGGGAAATCATTTCGTATTCCCGTACCAGTGCCAGCTTTTCGCCACTATCGGCAAACACTTGCTCCAGCACCGTGCGACTGTCCTCCAGTTCCGGCTGCTGCGGCAGATAGACAATCTTGGCACTGGAGTTCACCCAAATTTCGCCGCTGTCAATTGGTTCCAAACGGGCAATCATTTTCAGCAGGGTGGATTTACCGGAGCCATTGGTGCCAATCAACCCGACCTTGTCGCCTTCTTCCAGGCTGAAGCTAGCATCTCGCAAAATTTCTTTAATGCCAAAATCTTTGTGCAGCGATCGCAAGGAAAACAAGGTCATGAACTTCGCTCAGGTGGACTTTCCTTCATCAGCTTAATCGATTCCCTCCCGTCGTGACTGACGGGCAACTCACGCGGCTAAAATGAGAAGTCCAATTTTCGTGTGTCGGCATGACAGCATCCCGCCTACTGGTGAAATTGAGTCAACGGTTGTTTGAGGTCGCAGCCGAACAGACCGCCTTTTGCGATCGCCTGTTGCATCCCCAACCGCAACCCTCGGCGATCCTGTGGTGTCAGCCGCGCCCCCAGCCACACCCGTTTGAGATTGTCCCGCCGCTGCCCTGGCAACCGGAGTGGTGCGATCGCCTCACCGCTGGCCAACAACCCGGCAAACATCCACTCCATGACGCAGGCGCATTCTATTGCCTGGATTTCTCTTCCATCTTTGCGATTTCCGTGATTCAGGAAATTATCACAGCGATCGCCACGGTGATTGATGTCTGCGCGGCTCCAGGCGGCAAAAGTATCGCTGCCTGGAGAGCCTTACAGCCGCCAGTGTTAATCAGTAATGAAGTGATCGGCAAACGCATCGGGGCACTCCGCTCCAACCTCATCCGCTGCCACATTCACCCCGCCTGGATTACCAACCGAGATTCCCAAGTGCTGGCGGCAGAAATTCCCCAAACGGCGCAACTCGTCCTCGTGGATGCCCCTTGTACCGGACAATCCCTGATTGCCAAAGGCGGCAAAGCGCCCGGTTGCTTCCATCCCGTCACCATCAACAACAACGCCAATCGGCAGAAACGGATTCTCGCCAACTCTGCCCAACTCGTCGCCGGACAGGGCTATCTCGTCTACATGACCTGCACCTACTCGCCGGAAGAAAACGAACAAGTAGTGCAGTGGTTGTGCGATCGCTTTCCCCACTTCCAACCCGTCCCCGTCCCTGCCCTACAAGCTCACCAATCGCACTTAGCAGACTTTCCCTGCTACCGTCTATTTCCCCAATCGGGCTTAGGCGCAGGCGCGTTCACCGTCCTGTTGCAAAATACTGCTACCACCGAGCCGCAACCGTTCCCGGCAGAGTTTTGGCAGCACGCCCGGGCGATCGCCCCCCCAGAACCAGCAGCGACGGTATGCTAGGAAGGTGCATGAGATGAGGCAGAAATGACGATCGCAGAACCGATTCGCGTGATTGGCGGCGGCTTGGCTGGCACCGAGGCCGCGTGGCAAATTGCTCAGGCGGGGATTCCCGTGATTTTGACGGAAATGCGCCCGCTGCGGCAAAGTCCCGCCCACCATACGGAACATTTAGCTGAACTGGTGTGTAGTAACTCCTTTGGGGCGCAGTCGAGCGATCGCGCGTCTGGCTTGCTGCATACGGAACTGCGGCAATTGGGTTCCATCATCATTGGCCTGGCGGATCATCATGCGGTGCCAGCGGGGGGCGCATTGGCGGTTGATCGCGCGGTGTTCAGCCGAGATTTGACAGAACGCCTCGCCAGCCATCCCCTGATCACCCTGGAACGGGCAGAAGTGCGGCAACTCCCGACGACAGGCATTACGGTCTTAACGACGGGTCCCCTCACCAGTCCCGATCTCGCGGATGACCTGCGGCAGTTAACGGGCATGGAGTACATGAGCTTTTTCGATGCCGCCAGTCCCATTGTCGTGGGGGAATCGATTAATGACGCGATCGCCTTTCGCGCCTCCCGCTATGACAAAGGGGAAGCGGCCTATCTCAACTGCCCCATGACCCGCGATCAGTATCTCCACTTCTGGCACGCCCTGTGTGCAGCGGAACAGGCGGAGCTGAAAGACTTTGAACGGGAAACAGCAAAATTCTTTGAAGCCTGTTTGCCGATTGAAGAAATGGCGCGGCGGGGCGAAGATACCATGCGCTACGGTCCCCTCAAACCCGTGGGGCTGTTCGATGCGCGGTTAGGCGATTTTCGTGACCCCGACAACAAAGCCAAAAAACCCTACGCCGTCGTGCAACTCCGCCAGGAAGACAAAGCCGGACACCTGTGGAACTTAGTCGGCTTCCAGACCAATCTCCGGTGGGGCGAACAAAAGCGCGTCTTCCGCCTGATTCCAGGGCTGGAAAATGCCGAATTTGTCCGCATGGGCGTGATGCACCGCAACACCTTTATCAATGCGCCGGAACTGTTACACCCGACGCTGCAATTCAAATCGCGATCGCACCTGCTGGCCGCGGGACAACTGGTCGGCACCGAAGGTTACACGGCAGCAGCGGCAGGCGGTTGGTTAGCGGGCACCAACGCGGCACGACTGGCTCTGGGTCAACCCCTCGTCCAACTGCCCGTCACCACCATGATGGGCGCGCTGTTCGACTTTATCAGTTCCGCCTCGCCCAAACACTTCCAGCCGATGCCCCCCAACTTTGGCATCATCCCCGACCTGCCCCACCGCATTCGCAACAAGCAGGAACGCTACGGGCACTACCGCGATCGCGCACTGGCTGACCTCACAACCTGGGTGCAAGCGACCCAACCCGCTTTACCCGTATCGTCAAGCCCCGTCGCCCTGGAGTTGCACCTGCACCGTTAACGTGCGCTGTTGAATCGCGTGTGGTGCCAATCGCGCCACACTGCCCTGCTGACAAGCCAATTCCAGGTCATAGGGCAACGTCGTGCAAGGTTCCAGCACTACCACGTAAGCATCCCGCCAGCCGCCATAGCTTTGAAACGCCCATACGTAAGGAAAATCAGTCTGGTCAAACTGCATCAACAACCGCGATCGCGACTCCGGGTTAGCAATCCCACATTCTCCAGTGGCTAACTCCGAAGTGTAATAAAATTCCTGCAACTGAGACGAGGGCGGCGGGATCATCCGCAAATCCACCTCTGATCCATCCGCTGCCAAGGCTTTTGGGAACCGAGTTTTACCCGCCTGCCCAATAATTTTACTGAACTCTAAAAAAGCCGGTTCCACCCAACACTCCGGCAGCAGAATTTCGTCTCCCGGCTGAATCGCGATCGCGCAATGTTGTTTGAACAAAAACGGAATTTCCTGATCCGACTGGTTGCGAAACTCAACTTGAATTTGCACTTCGGCAGCAGTGGGATGCAGGGTAACCGTTTTCGTTACCTGGACAGGCACCGTTTGGCACTGATACTGCATCACGATCGCCTGTTCGCTCACCGTCAGGACTGTCCAGGCTTGCGACCAAAGTTCCCCATGATCCACCAGTTCCCAGCCGCGAAACTCACCCGCCGCATCATTTGGGAAAATGTCATCCCAACCGCCTGTCCAATGGGGATCAAACGGCGCACCCACGGGCAGCGATCGCGATTGAGTGGCATCATACTCGTCCGGATGCCAGAGCCAATTTTTCCCGGTGCGGCGATCGTGCAATTGGTCGATGCGTCCGCCCAAATCAGGGCGCACCACGAGCTGTAACCGGTCGTTAGTGAACGTGACTGGCATTGTGGGAGACAGGGTTGATGAAGACATACACACCTTGCAGCGATTTTCTTTCAACCATACAAAAGCAACCGAACAATCCAACTATGCCGCAAGTCAGATTTTGGTGCGATCGCCTATCTGCTCACCTCTCCGACAGAGGTCACGCGATCGCTCAAGCGCTTTCATGGTAAGCAGTTGCGTTTAACTTCAGCGATGCAAACGACAGTGAAACCAGAATCCCCCAATCGGATTCATCGGCGCGATTTGATTCGGAGTTTATTAATTGGCATGGCGATCGGCATTGTCATCGGAACCCCCATCGGCTGGCTAACCCATCGCGTTTTTGCCCGTCAGCGTGCGGCGCAAGTGTTACTTTGTCGGCAGCAAAACTTTGGTTTAAGTGAAACGCAATTACAAGCCCGCTGTGGCGATCTCTATTAGGTAATTCATTCTATGATCAATCGCCGCTGGCTCCGCAGCAAACGTTTTTGGTTGCTGCTTTTGGGGGGTGTCTTACTGGCATTTTTGGCCAGTCGAATTCCCTTAGCCGATTGGTTTGTTGCCATTCGTCAATGGTTTGCGCCATTAGGATTTGTTCAAGTCCCAGTTTTTATCTTTATTTATTTAATTGCCACAGTTTTCGGTTTACCTAACATTGTTTTAGTCTTAGTTGCAGGCGCTTTATTCGGTTTCGTGAATGGCTTAATTGCCGCTTCGATCGCTGATACCCTAGGTGC
>JAIXVO010000480.1 GCA_027482985.1 Cyanobacteriota bacterium | reverse complement strand
GTGGAAGTCACTATGAGCAACCCGCCCAGCCCAGAGCGCATTTTGATCTTTGACACCACCCTGCGGGACGGGGAACAGTCGCCGGGGGCCACCCTGAATGTGGAAGAGAAGCTGGTGATTGCGCGACAGCTGGCTCGACTGGGGGTCGATATCATTGAAGCCGGGTTTCCCTTTGCCAGCCCTGGTGATTTTGCGGCGGTGCAGAAAATTGCCCGCGAGGTGGGCACGGCAGACGGCCCCACCATTTGCGGTCTGGCCCGCGCCACTCGGGGTGACATTGAGCGGGCGGGCGAAGCGATTAAACCGGCGGTGAAGGGGCGTATTCATACTTTCTTAGCCACCTCCGACATTCACATGCAGTACAAGCTGCGCAAGAGCCGGGCCGAGGTGTTGGCGATCGCCCCCGAGATGGTGGCCTACGCCAAGACCTTCACCGACGATGTCGAATTTTCGCCGGAGGATGCGGGGCGTTCTGAGCCCGAGTTTTTGTATCAGGTGCTGGAGGCGGCGATCGCCGCCGGGGCCACCACCGTCAACATTCCCGACACCGTGGGCTACCTTACCCCGAGCGAATTTGGCGACCTCATTCGCGGCATTAAAGCCAACGTGCCCAACATTGACCAGGCGGTGATTTCGGTCCACGGCCACAACGACCTGGGGTTGGCGGTAGCCAACTTTCTCGAAGCAGTCAGAGCCGGGGCGCGCCAGCTCGAATGCACTATCAACGGCATCGGCGAACGGGCCGGCAATGCGGCCCTCGAAGAACTGGTCATGGCCATGCATGTCCGCCGCAGCTTCTACAATCCCTTCCTCGGTCGCCCAGCAGAGTCTGAGGAACCCCTAACCGCCATTGATACCCGCCAGATCTACAAAACCTCGCGCCTGGTGTCGAACCTGACCGGCATGTTTGTGCAGCCCAACAAGGCGATCGTCGGGGCCAATGCCTTTGCCCACGAGTCGGGCATTCACCAAGACGGGGTGCTCAAGAACAAGCTCACCTACGAAATCATGGATGCCCAGTCGATCGGGCTCACCGACAACCAGATCGTGCTGGGCAAGCACTCGGGCCGCAACGCCTTTCGCACCCGCCTGCAAGAGCTGGGCTATGAGCTTGACGACCAGGCCCTCAACCGCGCCTTTTTGCGGTTTAAAGAACTGGCCGATAAGAAAAAAGAAATCACCGACTGGGATATTGAATCCATCGTCAACGACGAAACCCAGCAGGCCCCAGAGCATTTCCACCTCGACCTGGTACAGGTCTCCTGTGGTGACAGCGCTAAGCCCACCGCCACGGTCACCATTCGCACCCCCGATGGCCAAGAGCTGATGGATGCCGCGATCGGCACCGGCCCGGTGGATGCGGTCTACAAAGCCATCAACCGAGTAGTCGATATCCCCAACCAGCTAATCGAGTTTTCGGTGCAGTCGGTCACCGAGGGCATTGATGCCCTCGGTGAAGTCACCATTCGCATTCGCCACGAAGACCGGGTGTTTTCGGGCCATGCGGCCAACACCGACATCGTGGTGGCCTCGGCCCACGCCTACCTGAACGCCCTCAACCGCCTCTGCACGGCGCTGCAGACCGGGCAGACTGTGCACCCTCAGCGCGACCCGGTGGCCGCTTCACTATAAACACAGGGCAAGTGGGGAGCTGATTCGCGGCTGCCAGAGACTTCTAAGGGCACAGGTTCAGTTTCCCACCCCCAATCTTGAGGAGCAGAGCGAAGGTCATAAGGTCTACGACTCGGCGGCTCTAACATCCCTAGAGTTTGGCCCTTTAAGAAGCGGGGCGTGCGGTTTCGATTGGGTATAACGGCACAGGTCAGCGGCGGCTAGAAAACTTGAATTCTTACCAATGACTTTTATTCCGTCCGCTGCACCGCAATGTTGGGCTGCTGGCGCTGGGCAATCTGCATTAGAAGGCGTAATGCTTCGTTCACTGCCGCATCATTAGGAAAGGCTTGAGCAACATCGGAATCTAGAAGCACTAAATTTGTCCCTGAACAGTATCGCTCAACATACTTACCCCTAACACCTCCCTGCATTTGGGCAAAGTCGTACTCAGGACGTAATTCATCTTCCATTTCGTTCTCAACTTCCTTCTTCATAAAATCTCCTCTCCTGCCGAGTTGCTTTTCGGGCACTTATGATTCGTACTTTTTCCCCTCGATCAGTATGTGAGACAACTAAAATCTGCCCAAACTGAGATAGCCCAATGATAAGATAGCGATTTTCTCCAATAGAATGGTCAGGATCAGGAAAGGTTACAGATAGAGGGTCGTTAAATACGGTTGTAGCTTCCTGAAAAGAAACACCATGCTTTTCAAGGTTTAGTTTTGCTTTGTCTGGGTTCCATTCAAATTCCATGTGTAAAACTCTTCGCAACCTGTATGGACGAGCACAGGAGAGTATAGAGGAAACTAACTTAACGTCTCAATTCCGCCAGTTGAATCAACTCGTCTACTACTAAACGTACTCCCAAACGAATTTTTTCTAAATCAGCGCGAACAGCGCTGTAGCGTCTATTATGAGCTGCTCGATCACCAATAGCTTTCAATTCTCTCAAAACAGCTTTTGTTTCACGCCCCAGTGAAAGCCCACCTTTATCAACAGCGTCAGCAATAATCCCTGACAACATGAAATAATTGCCATCAGAATCAGCTATACGAGCTTGAGTTTTATCATGCTCGTAACACTCAATTAGAAGTGTTTCAACTAACCGACGAAGAAGCACTGATGCAGCGTCATAAAACCCGTATTGAAAGCAACCATTTACTTGAAAAGTGATTTTTTCAATATAGCCCCTTGTATTCTTCCAGATTGCTTCTGGTAGATAGCCATGCTCTAAATCAACATCAGTAGCTATACCTTCTAAAATTGGCATAAGCCAGCTTTTAACCGTATCACGCTCGGTTGGCTTAAGCTTAAATCCAGCTTTGCTCTTGAGTGCAAGTTTTGTTTTCGCAATCGATTCCTCAAGCTGTGTTGGGTTGGGATTACCAAGACCAGCAGTGTAAATAGTACGTGCAAGTGTGCTTGCTTTCATATATACACCCGTAATTTCACAGTCATGAAACCAGAGAAGAGCCAAAGCACGTTGAGCATTTGAAAGCTCAAGCTGACTGAGTCGAATGCAAAAATCTTCTAGTTCCATCTATGTATTACGAACCCTGCTTGCCGTCAGAAGCCGGTAAATCATGCTCAACTAGGTTCTCACCGTGGTTAGTGATTTTGACATTTCCTCGTTCCGAAGTGTCAACCCATCCTCTACGTTTTGCAGTATCCCGAATAGTTTGAGGCATGTGTTTTGGAGTTTTGCGCTCAACATCCTTGAAGCAAGTAAACACATGCTCTGGCGTTACCTTATCCAACTCCAGAACTCGCTTGAGATAATAAACCGCAACAGTAACAGCTTGTTCTTGAGTAGATGGCTTTTTCTGGGTATAGAAGTCTCTAAACCAGGTCTTACCTTCTGGTCGCAAGTTCAAGTCCTTCACTATTGACATAATAGGAGGCTTGGACAGATTCTTTTTAGGCTTCGAGTTTGTAGCCACGCTAGGCGAGATAGTATTCTCCTCTTCATCCTCAAAATCGATCTCAGAATCTAACTCTTCAAAAAGCTCATCTTCATTAATAGGAATTGCAGAAGCTGGTAAGACCTTAACGATCCTTGTTGGGGCAGACTGAAAAATTTTGTTGGCTGCTACGTTGATAGCTTGCAAACCTTCCTGAATAGTTTCATCGTCACCCTCATCCTCTGCGAAAAAAACACGGATGCGTCCACGGCTACCATTTTTTGCCATTTTTCGTGCGGGAAACTTTAGCTACCTAGTATAGCCTTCGTATCAATTAATGTGCCACTGCATCTGGCATCTCAGCCAGAAATTCTAGGGCATTCCTCTATATATAGGGTTCGACAAGCTGATGTCAGCAACTAGCAGGTTACTTTACGGGTACTGTCTCAACCAAGATTTGAAGCAGCCCAACTCTTGATTAGAGGGAACCATTCCACCTAACTACCCGATACGGGCGGATAGGTAGACATGCATCAGCCTATACACTCGCCTGGGGTGTATAGGTGGAAATGCGTCAGCCCATACGCCCCTATAGGGGTGATTAGGCTGACAAATTCAGTATAACTTCGCTCCACTGTGGGTTGCGATCGCACCCCGTCTCTCTACCCTTCGCTCAGACTAATGTCCTCAAAATTCAGCGTTTT
>JAIXVO010000202.1 GCA_027482985.1 Cyanobacteriota bacterium | reverse complement strand
CGGTGCATATTGACTTACCCGAAAATATTTCGGCCATGGCTGCCACAGGTAAACCTCTAACCCGCGATGGGCAAGAGAAAACCTATGCGGCGTTTGGCAGTGTGGAGAAAGCTGCCGAATTAATTTCAAAAGCAAATAATCCGCTGATTTTGGTGGGCAATGGAGCCATTCGCGCCCAAGCCAGCAAAATGTTGACGGATTTTGCGACGAAGCTCAATATTCCCGTGGCGAATTCGTTTATGGGGAAAGGCGTGATTCGCTACACCCACCCCCTCGCACTATGGGCAGTCGGTTTGCAACAACGAGATTACATTAACTGTGGGTTGGATCGGGCCGATCTGGTGATTTGTGTGGGCTACGATCTGATTGAATATTCTCCCAAAAAGTGGAACCCCGACGGCAAAATCCCCTTAATTCACATCAGTACCACCCCGGCGGAAGTCGATAGTAGCTACATTCCCGTCGCGGAAGTGGTGGGCGACATTTCCGATTCCCTACACGAAATTTTGCTGCGCGCCGATCGCACCGGGAAGCCCGATCCTTACGCCCTTGAACTGCGTGCCGAAATTTTGCAGGATTATTTGCATTACTCCAAAGATGATGCCTTTCCCGTGAAACCGCAGAAGATTGTCTACGATGTGCGGCAGGTGATGGCACCAGATGACATTGTGATTTCGGATGTGGGTGCTCACAAAATGTGGATGGCGCGGCACTACCATTGCGAACGACCCAATACTTGCATTATTTCCAATGGCTTCGCGGCGATGGGGATTGCGATTCCAGGAGCGATCGCCGCCAAACTGGTACATCCCCAGCAGAAAGTGATTGCTGTAACGGGCGATGGCGGCTTCATGATGAACTGTCAGGAGTTGGAAACGGCGCTACGGGTGGGCACTCCCTTCGTCACGCTGATTTTTAACGATGGCGGGTATGGCCTGATCGAATGGAAGCAACAGAACCAGTTTGGTGAATCAGCGTTCATCAAATTTGGCAACCCAGATTTTGTCAAACTGGCGGAAAGTATGGGGCTAAAGGGCTATCGGGTGGAAGCTTGCGCTGACTTAGTACCAATTTTGAAGGAGGCTCTAGCGCAGGATGTGCCGACGGTGATTGATTGCCCCGTGGATTATCAGGAAAATCTGCGGTTCAGCCAACGGGCAGGGGATTTAACCTGTGAGATTTAGATCGTAACAATCGCTACTTTTCGGGGTGCCTCAAACTTCTTAACTAAAGGAGACCGCTGCGCCTAGACGCAATTCAGTCTGGGCGAAATTTTGAACGCTTTTGAACGTTGAGGAGATGACCATGCCCCAAGCCGAAATTCCCATGATCACTGAAGAACTGTTGGCCGCGAAGCAGGCGAAAGGGGTTACCTTCGCTGACCTGGAGAAAATTCTGGGACGAGACGAGGTGTGGATTGCTTCTGCCCTCTATCGCCAATCCACCATGACTCCAGAAGAAGCAACCAAACTGCTGGAAGCCCTGGGTTTGAGCCTGGATCTGGTACCCGAACTGACGGCTTATCCGGTTAAAGGCTTAGGGCCGATCGTGCCTACCGATCCGCTGATCTACCGTTTTTACGAAATCATGCAGGTTTACGGCATGGCGATGAAAGACGTGATTCAGGAGAAATTTGGGGATGGCATCATGAGCGCGATCGATTTCACGCTGGATATCGACAAGCAAGCAGACCCTAAAGGCGATCGCGTGGTGGTCACGATGAATGGGAAATTCTTGCCGTATAAGAAGTGGTAGCGAAGGCAGAGGGCGGGAGGCAGAGGGCAGAGGGCAAGAACAGGAGTCAGGAGTCAGAAGCCAGGAGTCAGGCTGACAAGATCAGGCGGTTACGCCAACGATGAAAAGGCTGTTTCCTGCCGCCCTCGTTCGACTGAGCGCTCACGCCGAAGTCTGCCCTCTGCCTTCTGCCTTTACTGACCTGTAACCGCGATCGCCCCGATGACTTTGATGGTGCCGTCGGGGGCGATCGTCCAGATGTCGTATTTGCCTGTGACATCGCCCCAGGCGTTGAAGTCCAGACTGCCACTTGCGCCTTCAAAGTTGATTGGTTTACCGGCGCGAATGAGGGCTAGCGCCTGACAGACATTGGTCACAGGTTGACCCGTTGGATTCGCAACGTCTGAGAGTTTGGCTTTGATCTCGTTGCCCGTGAGCGATCGCGCCGCTTCAGCAGCGAGGACGATTAAGGCGGTAGCATCCCAAGTGTTGGGATCATAGATTTTGGGAGCGCGTTTAAATTTGGCTGGATACGCTTGTTGAAATTGGTTCAATCCTGCCCCACCCGCGCTGGGAGCCGTCCCCAACAGTCCTGCCGCGATCCAGTTGCCGTCAGCATTTTTGCCGATCGCCTGGGCAATGTTGGGTTCCTTCATGCCATCGGTGACGATGAGCTTGGTGCGTTGCCCCAATAAGCCTTGTTGGTAGGCGGTTCTCACAATCAAACTGCCCGTCTCTGGGTAGGCAATCAACAGCACGGCATCGGGTGCCGCCTTGAACGCTGCCCCCACTTCCGAGTCAAAAACTGACGCATCGGGGGGATACCGTACTGGTTTATCTTGGTTCACCACTGTTCCCCCCACCGCCTCAAATGCCGGAATAAAGGCTGAAATCAACCCATTCCCATAGTCATTATTGACGGCCAAAATTGCCACAGTTTTGAAGCCCTGTGCCTGCGCCAGTTTTGCCAATGCCTCACCCTGGTAAGTGTCCGGCGGGGCGGTGCGCCACCAGAACCCTTGAAACTCGCCCTGGCGCGATCGCTCTGTAAAAGTGGGACTGGTACTCGATGGCGAAATCATCACCACCTGATTTCTCACCGCAATCTCGATCGCCGCACTCGAAACCGCACTGGAGGCTGCCCCTACTACTGCCGCAACGCGATCGACTTCCGCCAATTTGGTCATCGCTGCCGACCCTGCTGCGGGTTCAGTTTGGTCATCTTCCGCCACCAACACGACTGGCTTCCCCATCACCCCACCGCACTGGTTCACCTCATCTACCAACAACCGGGCGCTGTCCTGCATCGATCCCCCATATTGCGACAAATCGCCTGTGACGGGTAGCAATGTGCCAATTTTCAGTTGCGTCGGGGTCGGCTCCGGTTGGCAACCACTCAGGAGCAGGGCGATCGCCCCCACCCATCGACCAATCCCCATCAACTGCGCCTTTCTCTTTGGCTCTCCGACCCGCCCCATGCGTCCCCCCTTCGACTCCCAATCTCCCGGATAGACGTGCCAGCGGCACCGTCTCTACGACATGTCCTGCCTCTCCTGACTCCTGACTCCTTCCTTTCCCTCCCATTCCTCCCCATTCCTCCCCCTGGAACAAACTCCCCCATCGCACTGTCAGCTTACTGGAAACCAGATTGCTGTCAAGTTGACAATTTCTCTTTTTCATTAGAAACTGAAGCCTCATTTCACCTGTTCTGTCGGCTGATGATGTTGATAGAGAGAATCTGACTACAGACATTGAGAGGGAGATAGCCTGCTTTTGGCAGCATCCTTTTATAATGTCCGGTGAATTCGGCGATCGCGATCGTGGCGTTTACAAGTTGCGGTCTTTGTCGCAGAATGAGTAGGCATAAATTCTCAGCCAGTTGTTGCTGAGCGAGTGACTCAACTGGCGAGTGAGAATTTTATGCGAGATGTCAACGGTACAGGTTCGTGTTCTCGTTCTAACCCTTAGTATTGCCAGGAGCAGTCATGAAGTCATTGATTCGCTGGAGTGCAACCGCAGGTCTGATTGGTGCGACCCTTGTGGGGTCAGTGTTCGCTGGTACATT
>JAIXVO010000713.1 GCA_027482985.1 Cyanobacteriota bacterium | reverse complement strand
ATCGTCATCTTGCTCCGCCTCCTGGCGGGATTAATTCCACCACCGCCAGAAAAAATGTCTTCCTTCAAACCGCTAGACACTATCCCACCTCAAGCTGAACAGGTGCAGGTGGGATTTTACGGCTTGAACGTCTACAACCTCGACATCGCCAGCAACTCATATAACCTGGATGCCTATGTCTGGTTTCGCTGGCGGGGCAAAATTGACCCGATCGCCGATCTGGAATTTGCCAATGCAGTTGACGTTTGGGGCATGACGCGGAAACCCGGCTATGAGAAGCCGCAAGTCCAGAAAGATGGCAGCTTTTACCAGATTTTGCGAGTGGAAGGACGATTTGTGCAGCCGTTCAACCTGGTGCGCTATCCGCTCGATCAGCAACGCATCAGCATGGTGCTAGAAAATTCGATCCACACTGCACAAGATCTGGTGTACGTCGCCGACAAGCAGGATTCTGGTTATGCCGATACGCTGTCGATTCAGGGATGGCAAATTGTTGGTTGGCAAGGTCATAACCTGCTACGCAGTTACCCCAGCGACTTCGGCTTGCTGGAACCCGGTCGCCCGCCCTATTCTACTGTGCGCTTCGAGCTTCTAATCAACCGTCCGCTAAGTTACTTTATTTGGAAGCTGTTATTGCCGTTGGTGATTGTGCTGGTGTCAGGTTGGAGTGCGTTGCTGTTACATCCTAGCTATGTCGAATCGCGCATTGCGATTCCAGTCACGGCCCTGCTGACGATCGTTTTCCTGCAACAGTCTTACTCTAACGCCCTGCCAGAAGTTGGCTATCTGGTATTACTCGACAAGATCTATGCTCTGGCATACTTGCTAGTAATTGCCGCCATCATGGAAGCGATCGCCACCGCTGGCTGGGCCAAAACGGGCAACCCCGACGACTACGCCCGCATCATCCGCCTCGATCGCCCCTTCCTGGCCTTGCAGGGAATTGTCCTCGCGATCGGGGTGTGGTTCCTGATCAGTTTGTAGCGGAGTTCTAAGGGGCGATCGCCTTACCCGCAACCGTTAGGTTTTGCGCCAGTTTCGCGCCACGATCGCTCAAACACTGCCTTGAAGGTGACGGTAAACTGTTGATAATCACCCTCACACCCCTGGTAATAGTCCTGCTATGCCTGTTCTTTCGCCGCGATCGCTGGATCAACTGACGGTGGCAGACTTGGTGTGACCGGGGGATTGTTCGGGTCATCAGGTGTTCCTGCCGTTGCACTGCACACATCGCGAATCACATTGGCCGCTTCGGGGGCCGGAACTTGCCCCTGGGTGATCACACTTGATCGACAATCGACATAAATCAGATATAACCCATTGGCCGTATCTAAAGACGCAATCAACTCATCCGCCGATCGTCGTACAGTTACGACTCGATATGGTCGTTGAGTTTGATGGCTCAAGGGCGGAACTTTAGCAGGGGAATGAACCTTGTTAGCTTTAGCCGTTGCTCGCCCCACATCATCACTGGCACCCCCAATGGATTGCCCAATCCCTTTACAGGCCGTCAGCCTCAAAATAGGTCGAGCTACCATAAAACAGAGGCAGCGTGTTTGATTTAGGAATTACATCAGTTAAAGCTTGAGATTTGAGAACGATTGAATAAAAATGATCGGCTAATTGACTGACAAATCTTTTTTGTAGGTTGGTTTGAACATCGTGAAACTCAACGTCAGTAAGAATCTTGTTGGGTTATGCTGGTGCTAAACCAACCTACGCAACGTGACTTTATACGCCCCAATCTACAACGAGCCAACGTGGATCGTATTGGCTTAGCAAACTGACTAACTTCTTCAAATCATCAACAGTTGTGGGGCAAACACAACCTTCACTACCTGGGCTGGATTTGCTCTGAATCCAATTCCAGTCGGCATGAAACCCAAAAGCGTCTCGACAACCCCGATGACTCCAATGACGTGGACGGTTTTCAAGTTTGATGATCGGTACCCAGACTGGCCCAATGCCTGAATTCGTGTGAGACACACTGTAGTTGTCCTTGCCACCCGCCCAGTCAATATCACCAATGTAATAACGATCCTGCGGGATGGGAGCTAAATTCCCCGGAACGCTGTCAACATGATGCCAGGGTAAAAATCGCTGTGCGCTGGCAAGACCTGAAATGACATCTAAAACCTCAACTACACCTTTATTGGGGGCAATAAACTGGAGCTTGCATAGCTCTAATCCCTCATAGGCATCGGCATTGGCGCGGGTTAAGCGGCAATAGACCCCTAAACCGTCAATGGGGCGGACCGCATTCAGGTCATTCTCGATCGTTCGTTTTGTTTCTGGCTCAACGACTCCATCAATCCGGCTCAGTGCCTCTCGACGCTGATATAACTTGACGGCATCTTCTGTTGCTTATCCTCCAAGCTGTATTTTGCCCAGAGGTAACAATACTTTTTTGACTTTAATATCCTCATCACCTGAGTACTGCTGAGGCTAATTCCTGTTACCTCAGCTAGATATGTTGCCAATCTGGCTGTCGTCCATCGTCCAAATTCATACCCCTTGGGGGTCTTTCTCAACTACTTCTAGCAGCTTCTCGATATATTCTGGAGTCGCTTTTCGGTAATTACCTTTCATTCGCTCATCCTAAAAACTTTCTATATTGTCAGGATCGCCGTGGACACTCCAATATGCTACTTTTCGCAACGATCAGCCAATTGTTTGCGCGACTTGTGCTTGAGTATTGCCGTCGTTCAACAGCAGAAAAATCAGCGCTCTCTCCCGAATGTCCGGGTGCTCATGCTCTTTGAGCACACGTTGGAGGTTCGCTTTCGTCTCAGATTTTAGGAAGTTTGTTACAGGCATTGAGCTACAGTAATTTTGAGTTTTACTATTCTAACTCTATGCGTTTTAGATGATTAACAGCTTATCTATACCAATAGCGTTATGTTTGCCCTGATCGCCCATGACCGGCTGTACTTTAAAGTCGATGAGAGTAATGGGGAAAATTTTTTGGCGTTAGGCATGGCACCGTTTACCTATGAGGGGAAAGGTAAACCCGTGACTATGTCCTATTACCAGTTGCCAGATAGAATCTGGGAAAATCCAACCTTACTAATGGAGTGGATTGAAACTTCTGCCGCGATCGCTCGCCGGACTCGAAAAAAACGCAAATCAAACTGAATTAAATACCCTTTAAAATGACTATCCGCTCTCACCTAAATACAACAGTAACCTGAAGTATTGGGGGTAAGAGCGGTCTAGCAGGGTCATCAAACTGAAACCTAACTGCCGGAAGGAAATCTATCAAGCCCGATTAAGAATGACTTTACAGACCTTCAGGAATCGAACTGCTGTTTAGAGAACAGCCCCGGCGCACAGTTGGCTAATTTCAGTATGACGACCCAGGCATTTACTACTATCTTGCATGGGCATCACCTCCTTGTCCCTAAATGGTTTAATCTCAAGGTTTTCAAGGGTGACGCTGCCTTTCGGTTCGCGTCTTCACTCAAGATAACACAGATTTTTGAGATGGGGGAACAGGTGGCAAAAACTCGCTAATGCCTGTGGCCTCAATCTTCGGGAAGACGGCGATCGCGAATTTAACTCCGTACAATAGGTGAAAATATGTCTGTCATAGAAAACACCCAAACGAAAGATTAGTTGCTTGAATTATGGATGACCGCATCATCAATATCCTCCTAGTTGAGGATGACGAAGTTGATATTATGAATGTCCGTCGGGCATTTAAGAAAAACAATATAACCAATCCGCTGTTTGTCGCGCACAACGGTTTGGAAGCGTTGGATCTGTTGCGAGGCAAGGGCAGCGAAACCTCTTTGCCCTCCAGTCGGCGAATCATCTTATTGGATCTGAATATGCCGCGGATGGGCGGTTTAGAGTTTTTGCAAGAACTCCGCAGCGATGAGGCTTTGCGGTCTACCCCCGTAATCGTCCTGACGACCTCCAATCAAGACCGCGATCGCATCGAAGCCTATAACCTGAATGTGGCGGGCTATATTCTCAAACCTGTGACCTTCATCAACTTTGCGGAAGTGATGGCAACGCTGAATAAATACTGGGCCTTGTGCGAACTCCCGACGCAAATGCATCCCTTCAACTCGTAGAACCTGATCCGGGGAGTACACTGGAGACAGGCGCGAGTCAAGGGAGAGAGTTATGGCCTATGTTTGTGAGTTGAGCACCGGGCGATCGCTTTATCTTGATCATGCTAACGGTCAAACCACAGTGAGCATTGCCAGCACAGCGTTGGGGCAGCAACAGCAGGCCACCAGTCGGTTTCAAACGGGAGCCTGGATCGCCACGCCAGAAGTGTACCTAACGCGGGATGGAGCCGTTGTGAAATTGCAGGCCGAACGGGGATCTCACTACATCCGAGTGCAGGGTAGCAGCATTGGGGTGAGCGAAGCCGTTTCGCTGGAAGCCCTGGAACAAATGCAGATGCAGCAGGTGGCCGGGATGCCCTCAGCGAGTCCAGCCGGTCAACCGATCCCACCGATGCAACCGATGGCACCGATGCCGCCCATGCCCCCAATGCAGCCGATGGTGATGGGCAATATGCAAATGAATATGAATCCGATGGAAATGCGGATGGGCGATATGGAACTGCGGATGGGCACGCCTGCCACTGCTGCCTCCACCGCGACCTCATCCACCCCAACGAGTGCTGCCCGCTTCTGTAGTCAGTGTGGTCATTCGGTCAAAGCAGAAGATCGATTTTGTACCCAGTGTGGGCATCAGTTGAGTGTTTGAATCGTGGATCAGGGTGTGACTCGGCAGGGTGGATACTGGCAGTGGCTACTAGGGTGTGGGTTCTGCGAGTGTGAAGAAAAAGGTTGCGCCTTGCTGCGGTGCTGATTCCGCCCAAATGCGACCCCCATGACGTTCAATAATGCGGGCTACTGAAGCTAACCCTACGCCATTCCCCTCGAACTCCAACGCATTGTGTAAGCGTTGAAACGGCTGAAACAACTTTTCGGCATCTTGCAGATTGAATCCCACACCGTTGTCTTTGACGTAAAAGGTTTGACTCTCTGCCAGATAACCCACCTCAATCTCAGGTGCCGCAGTTTTCGCTGAGTATTTCCAGGCATTCGAGAGCAGATTTTCGAGCACCACTTGCAACAATACGGGATCGCCAGCAGCCATCAATCCCTCCGCGATCGCCACTTCAACCAAGCGATCGCGGTGCCTGTCCTGTAGATCTGCCAGAATTTCTTGAGCCAAACTGCTGAAGTCCACCTGCTCATATTCCAGTTCGGCATGTTTGATCCGGTGCAGCGAGAGCATCCCGTCTATCTGTGCATGAATTCTTTGCACGGACTGATCCATTTGTTCGAGATAACTTTTCCCTTCCTGACCTAATTGCTCTGTGTACTGCATTTTTAGCAAATAGTTATAGCCGTTTAAGGCTGTCAGGGGGGTCCGTAGATCATGAGAGAGGGTATAAGCAAATGCTTCCAATTCGCGATTGGCAGTTTCTAACTCGGCAGTGCGATCGCGGACTCGGTTTTCCAATTCGGTGTAAACCTGGACATTTTCTAACGCCACGGAAGTCGTATCCGCCAGCGCTTGCAACAGCCGGATTTCTGCCGGTGTCGCCTCATGAAAGTTCGCCCAATAGGTGCCAATCGCCCCAATCGGTGCCCGTGTCCGAATCGGCACCATCAACAAACTTTTGATAAACGTGGGTCGGTACGCTTCGATCGGAATCCGTTCATCTTCTTCCACATCGGGAATGACAATGGGCTGCTGATTCCGCATACACCAACCGCCAATACAAATACTTTGGGGAAACCGCCGCCCTTTCCACAAGGGACTAATCGCACTTTCATCGACATAGAAACAAAAGTCACCGTCTTTTAAGACAAAAGAAGCGCCGTCCGCCTGTGTTAGATCCCGCGCCGCCTGTCGCACGATCGCCGTAATGGTTTCTAAGTCTCGTGCCAATGAGAGGGCTTGCACCACTTCCACCAGCAACTCCATCGCCTGAATGTAGTGCTGATCCGTCGTTTTTGATTCAGTCGGCGCTGCCAGTCGATTAAGTTGCTGCATAAGGGGGGATGAAGTGGGAGTTTTTTATAATGCTATAAATATTAGCGCAGCAGTTTTATATGGTGTGAGTAAATAAATGTTAAAAGTCAGATTTAAGTTTTGCAGTGTCAATGAAATGATTGAGAGATATGTCAATCATCGACTGTCATACTAAACAAATTCAGTGTTTCTGCGGAAATAAAAGCGAGGTACAAAGACCACTCTTGCTCAAGTTGGGCTGGTTGAAATCAGCTCTTTTGCTTAAAGGTTGCACTGGGAAGCGTGGGCTGATTGATTTGCAACAAACTGAGCTGACCAACAGTAACCATAGCTCGCCGACAAAAAATGTTTATCGATACGTAACAGTTCAGTCCAACAAATGCAAAAAAAAATTAACAAATTGGGACTGAGTGCATCCACCGACTTGAAGTTGACAGTAGGGTCGCAGGGCGTTGACAGTTATTGCGGAAAAATCGCGTCTGCGTCGGTTTCAAAGATGTAGTGATAGTCGAATACCAGGGCTTGCGGATGCCGAATGATCGAGAAGCCAAAGTGGGTTGTGACTTCGGTGGTGAAGGTGGCGATCGCCAATTCCACTAATTTCTTTTCAGTCATCAAGGGTTGTTTCACGTAGTAATCTCGCCGCGCAAAAAATAGATTTTCATCCTTCGGCACCACGATCTGATTCAACCGATGCGCATATTGAATCGGTCGAATATAGGTTTGCAAAAATTCTTCCTGACTCCGTTGTAAGCGGTATAGCTTCTCATGCTGATGCCAGCTCATGCGAAACATCATTTTAATCAACTCAAATCCCAGAATATAAGAGAACACATGATTGCGTTCCTCCGAACTCATCACGAGCCGCAAAGCTGACTCCAAATATAAGTCCGGCTGGGTTCTCATATCCTGGGCTGAGTGGATGTAAAACTGCCGAATATAGCGTCGCAAAGAGTCCGTATCCAGGTTATTATTTGCTTTAAATTTTTCTAAGTATTCTTTGACTTGTTGTTTCGTGTCGCGATCGTCCAATACCTTAGAAATCAGCCCATCCGCAGTGTAATCATCCAAAAATTGAGCGCGCATTTCTGGCGCTGCCGCACACATCAAATGGCAAAGCGACAATACATAGCGACGTTGCATCCACGGCAAGCTTTCAGCCCACCGTCGCGCCTCCGGTGGCAGTTTCAGCAGTAAGCTCTCGGCAGAAGTCATTTGAGCAGAGGAACCGTCCATTGCAAGTGACTCGTTCATGGCAGAGGATAAAGGGTTTCACCCCACACGACGTTAGCTTCAGTGTGCCCAATTCAGCGCCGGGGGATCACGCGGGAGGGGAAAGGAGGTGAGGGAGGGGAAGGGAGGAAGAGGGAGAGAGAGAAATAATGAAGGTTTTTGGGAGGATGGGATGGCGATCGCCCCTGTAATTCTCTGCCTTTCCCACAACCGCTTGGAGACGTGCCAGCGGCGCGTCTCTACGTCAATTTCCGGTCTTCTCACCGACTGCCTCACCTCCCTCACCTCCCT
>JAIXVO010000460.1 GCA_027482985.1 Cyanobacteriota bacterium | reverse complement strand
GCCAGGCAAACTCAATCCAAAGGAGTTGGGCAGGCACGTAGGGTGGGTACTGTCCACCATTCCATCAACGCTTTGCGCCCACCACTCCGCGATCGCCCCCTCATCTCCCAATCCATCACTCTCCACACCATTCGACAACACTCACTGTAGGCTGGTTACAGATATTCGTCTGATGTTGTGTCCGATACGCCTCGAAATATAATAGAGCTGTCAACCATCAAGGTGAGTCCACCATGGCTGTTAACCCCGATGCTGGATGGGACTTATCCATCAAAGACCGCAACGGCCAACTTGTCTTGGTCGTTGCGGTCAAGCGCAAAACCAACGCCTCACCCGATTGGGCTGCTGCCTTTCGTCGCAACATTTTGGCCCACGGCATCTTCCCCACCGCCCCCTACTTTCTAATGGTCTTTCCAGACAGGTTTTATCTGTGGGCCGATACCGAGGCACACCCAGATCAGACACAGCCCACTTACACCATCGACGCCCGCCCCATCCTCCAGCCCTATCTTGAAAGAGCCGGGGTAACAACTGACCAAATTAGTGGGCAAAGCCTCGAAATCATTATTGCCTCCTGGCTAGGGGAAATCATGTACTCCGATCAGTCTGCCGAAGCCGTTGACCCATCTCTGCCCTGGCTAGTCGAGTCAGGCCTATACAATGCCCTCGCTGGGGGCAGGTTTGACCACGAGGCAGCAGCGTGAATATCTATGTTGAAACCAACTTTGTTTTAGAACTAACCTTTGAGCAAGAGCAATGTTCAAGCTGTGAACAGATTTTACAGCTCTGCGAAGCAGGGCAAGAGACGCTGATCATTCCAGCCTATAGCCTGGCTGAGCCCCACGAAAAACTAACCCGCCAAAGCCGCAATCGCCGAGAACTCCAACAACTGTTAGATGCTGAACTGCGCCAACTCTCACGAACGGCCTCCTATGCCAGCCGGATTAAGAGCATTCAAGACATTGCCAGCTTAATGGTTCAAAGCAATGAAGAAGAGCGCATTCGTTTTGATCGGTGCCGTACCCGTATCTTGAAGGTTGGCGACATCATTGCTTTCAGTGCCGACATTTTATCTGAAGCGATACTTTGCGAAACTCAATTTGGCTTGACACCCCAGGATGCTCTGATTTACGCATCAGTCATTAGTCATCTGCGGCATAGTCAGCCTCAAAAAGCATGCTTTCTAAATCGAAACTCTAAAGATTTTGACAGTCCTGATATTGTTAATGGACTTAACCAATTTAACTGCCGAATGATCTCAAGCTTCGAAAATGGCTATAAATTTATTCAATCACAGTTGTAGAACGTAGGTGCGTTGTCGGTTTAAAGAAAATAGGCGATCGCAAACCATCTCCACCCTTGCTCACTCATCATTTTTCTCATCAGCTGCAAAAGCCTTACAGCCCTGGTGCTCAAAGGTCAGCAAACTTGCCCTAGGACTGGCAGAGTTCGCACAGACCCCCCAATCCATCCCCATAGGATCATTCTAAGACAAGCTCAGTTGCCCCGCCGAGATGCTCCAACCATCACACCAGCTGACAGACTCCATGATGGCTTCCCGCCCGGATACTGCTGAGAGCGCTCTATCGCCTGCTGATTTTGTCCGTGCCCATCGCTAGGTATCCTCGCTAGTTTTGCTGGGCACGCAAGCTTTGCTCAGCCTACCTGGGGTATTGTGGTTTCCAGAAATCACCTAAGGGTCTTACCTTTCAGCCCTATCTTTCGGCCTTAACCGCCGTGGCGAAGTCAGGGCGCTGATGAATCCAGGGGCTCCCTGGCTCAAGCTGCCTAGCGAGGGAGAATAGGGTGGCTTCAGCGGCGGGGCGGCCAACCAGCTGCACGCCCACGGGCACCCCGTTGGGGGCAAACCCCCTGGGAATGGCCAGGGCCGGTTGGCCGCTGGCGTTAAAGGGTGGGCAGGGAGCCACCCAATTAATCACATTTTCAAGAATTTTGGGCGATCGCAGCCCCTTCCACTCGCCAATTTTGATCGCTGGGTGCATGTACACCGGCAAAATCAGCACATCGTAGGGCTGGCAAAACTGCACAATCTGGCGAGCCACGCGCTGGAGCTGGGCCACGGCCCGCAGGTAGGCCCCGCTGTTAATGCGTCGGGCCCGCCAGTAGAGCCAGCGGTTCATTTTCTCCAGCACGACCCAGGGTACGCCAACCTCGGCCACCACACACTCCCACGCCACCACAAAGGGGTCAATCAGGGCTTCCAGGTCAGGAAAAACCACTTCTTCGGCGGTGTGGCCGAGGTCCTCGACCTGTTGCACCGTTTCATAGATGGCCTGGCGACAGACCGGATCGAGCTCGCCAATCGGGTTCAGGCGAGTGACGTAGCCAATGCGCAGGGACGGGGGTGGGGTGTCTAGGCCCACCAAGAAAGACGGGTCCGGGTCAGGCAGCCAGTAGGGATCGCCCACTGCATAGCCGCTGAACACATCCAGCAGGGCGGCGGTGTCGGCCACGGTGCGTCCTAGGGGCCCGTTCACCGCTAGGCCGTTGAGCCGCTCACCCACCGGAGAGAAGCTAATCCGCCCACGGGAGGCCTTCATGCCCACCAGGCCACAGCAAAAGGCCGGGCCGCGCAGGGAGCCACCCCCATCAGACCCCTGGGAAATGGCGCACAACCCCGCCGCTAGGGCCGCCGCTGCGCCGCCGCTAGACCCGCCGGGGGTGTAGTCCAAATTCCACGGATTCCGGGTGGGGGGAAACCCCGGCGGCTCGGTGTAGGGCAAGGACCCCAGCTGGGAGGTGGCGGTTTTACCGAGGATGATCATCCCCGCCTGGCGCAGCTTGCCCACGATGTAATCGTCCTGGTCGGCAATGCGATCGCAGGCCGCCTTAATGCCGTAGGCGCAGGCCACCCCCTCCACCGGGTTGAGGTCTTTGACCGACACCGTCACCCCAAACAGGGGCGGGAGATGATCGGGGTTGCTGGCCAGGTGCTCGGTTTTGGCCTTGGCATCGGCCAAAGCCTGCTCTGCCACCACCGTCACATAGGCCCCCAGGGCTGGGTTCAACCGCTCAATGCGCTCCAGGTAGATCTGGGTTAGCTCAAGGGGAGAGATCTCTTTGTTGCGAATCAGCCGGGCCTGGTCAAGGGCGGGCAAGAAGGCAAGATCGACTGAATTCATAACCTAACCGGGCAGAGGGCACGATGCCTTACAGAATATCAAGCCCTGGGCGGGTAGAGAGATTTCTGCTAGAGCCCCGTTGCCATGCCCCCGCCTTGAGTGACCGGCTAGATCACGGCATAAAGCTCTGGAATATGGTGAGGATAGAGAAAATAACCCAGATCGGCTGGCAGTTCAAAGTCAATTGTCGGGCGATGCCAGAAGTAAGAAAACACCATTCCCCCATCGGGGCCGTCGCCTTGAACCACATAGGCTCAAAAAGTACCCGCACGGGTCATGCGATCGCCCCAGCGCTGTTGCCAGGATAG
>JAIXVO010000598.1 GCA_027482985.1 Cyanobacteriota bacterium | reverse complement strand
TAGCCGCCCAGGGCAAAGAAAATGCCATGTCCCAGACTGAGTAAGCCCGTGAAACCCCAGATCAGGTCAATCCCCAGAGCGGCGATCGCCAGAGCCAGGAACCGTCCCAATTGGTTGATGCGCACCCCCTGACCTAAGCCCGTCAGAATGGGCGGGATGATAAACAGCAAGAGGGCGGCAATCCCACCCGCGATCGCCACTTCCATCAGCAAGGCTTTACGCCGTTTTTGAGGACTGACCCCGACTGGCGCGTCTATTTTTGGTTCAACGGTTTCAATCGTCATAGTTGCTCCCTAAGCGTCCACCGTGCGACCCTTCTGCGGGAACAAGCCAGCAGGCTTGAACTGGAGAAAGATAATAATCAACGCAAACACCATGACTTTCGCCATGCTGGCAGTTGCAAAAAACTCGAAAAAGCTCTTGAGGAAGGGACTGAAAGACACTAAAGGTCCCAACGCATTCGACCCAATAATGTAGCTGGTGGTGCCGATCGCCCCAGCCGCCACAATACTGCCCACCAATTTGCCCACACCGCCGACGACCACAACCATGAAGGCATCCACGATATAAGCCTGACCTGTATTAGAGCTAACCGATCCCAGCAAACTCACCGCCACGCCTGCCACGCCCGCCAAACCGGAGCCGATCGCGAAGGTTAAAGCATCAACGGTCTGAGTAGGGATGCCCAAACAGGCACTCATGTTGCGGTTCTGGGTCACAGCGCGAATCCGCAAGCCCCAAGCTGTTTTATTCAGGAACCAGTAAACGCCCAACACACACAGTGCGGTCAAAATGATAATGAATAGCCGCGTATAGGGCAATTGATAATCTCCCATCGGCAAGCCGCCCCGCAACCAACGCGGGGCCGTCACATCCACCCCCTGCGTGCCAAACCACGGTTTCGTCACTGCCAATTTGAAGGTTTGGCCGAGAATGGCGGAAAAGACGAAGGCAATCAGGGTCGAGAGGAGCAAGAGCACCGCGATCGCCAGACTGCGAATCTGCTGCCAATTGGAGCGCTTAGATAAGTACCAAAGACCGCCAAAAAATAAACCGGAGAACACGAGAATGCCGGCCATCAGTTGCCAACTCACACTCCGGACAAACTGTTGCAGAATCAAACTCACGCCCCAAGTGGCTAATAAAGTTTCCAGGGGGCGACCATAGAGATAGCGGACTACCGTTCGTTCCAGCAAAATGCCGAGGAGTGCCGTCACAATAAAAGCGGCAATTAAGGCGATAAAAATATACCCTTCCGCCAGAGGGGTTTTCTTGAAAATATTCTGCACGACGAAAGTGGTGTAAGCCCCGATCATCATGAATTCACCATGAGCCAGGTTGATCACACCCATCAGCCCAAAGACGATCGCCAGCCCCAACGCTGCTAACAACAAGACCGACCCAACACTGAGTCCGCCAAAAATTGATTCCAATAGTTGCGTCAATGTATGTACCTCCAAACGGGATTCAGCAGCAGGTTGTGGCACCCGGCAGCAAGAGCGAGGCCAACCAGCGCCACTCCTGCTGCCGAGCGATCAGACTTAAGTCGTCTTGAACTTCCCGCCCTTCGCCGGGTCAGACCAGTCGCAGGAGAACCCTTTCGTTTCGGTCACGAATTGGTTCCAGGGCACTGGAACGACGGGCTTATCCGTCGCGAACACGATGTTGAACAACCCATCATCGCGCACTTCCCCAATCCGCACATACTTCGAGATGTGGTGGTTGGGTTGCATCGTCACACCGGGACCTTCCGGCGCATCAATCACCTGACCGTAAGCCGCCGATCGCACTTTCTCCAGATCTTCAAAAGTGCCTGCTTTTTCTACAGCTTGCTTCCACAGATACACCATGATGTAAGCCGCTTCCATCGGGTCATTGACCACGCGCTCTTCGCCATACTTCTTCCTGAAGGCCGCCACGAACTTCTCATTCACAGGATTCTCGACCGTCTGGAAGTAGTTCCAGGCGGCAAAGTGACCCTTCAGATACTCCACCCCGATCGCCTTCACTTCTTCTTCCGCGATCGATACCGACATGGAAGGATACTTATCCGGCCCCATGCCAGCCCCTTGCAACTGCTTGAAGAAGGCCACGTTGCTATCCCCGTTCAAGCTGTTATAAATCACGCCGCCATTGGGCAGGGCTTGCTTAATCTTGGAGATGATGGGGGTGACTTCCGTCCCACCGAGGGGAATGTAGTCTTCACCCACGACCTTGCCATCCTTACCCTTCGAGGTCAATTGGGCTTTGATGATGGTGTTAGCGGTCCGGGGGAACACGTAGTCCGACCCGACCAGGAAGAACTCTTTGCCTTTGTTCTTCAGCAACCAATCGACGGAAGGTTCGATTTGTTGGTTAGGTGCCGCACCCGTGTAGAAGATGTTCTTCGAGCACTCCTGACCTTCGTACTGCACTGGATACCAGAGCATGTGATTTTTCGACTCAAAGGTCGGCAACACGGCTTTGCGGCTGGCGGAAGTCCAACAGCCAAACACCGTTGCCACTTTGTCTTGATCGATCAGCTTTTTGGCTTTCTCGTTAAAGGTGGGCCAGTCCGAGGCTCCATCTTCCACGATCGCTTCAATTTTCTTGCCTAAAACGCCACCCGCAGCGTTAATCTCTTCGATCGCCAGTTGTTCGGCATCGACGACGCTCTTTTCACTGATCGCCATCGTGCCACTGAGGGAATGCAAAATCCCGACTTTAATCACATCACCGGATGCCGCAGCCGTAGTGGCTTCGGGTGAAGGCGACGTGGATGCCGTGGGCGTTCCACCTCCACACGCTTTCAACAAAACACTGCCAGCGGCAGTCGAACCTAAAATGATAAATTCACGACGACCAAACTCTGCCATGAGGCTATTACCCCTTCGTAACGAAACCGAGCACACCACTCGGTGATAACTCTGAGATACTAGAGTTAGGACTCAGGGAAAAGTGTAGTCTAGTATACAAAATCCGTCTAAGGAGTGAAATTATTAAAGTTTTATCAGGCTTTAATCATCAAATTCGCTTGTTGCTGAATAAATTCAACGATCGCCCCCAGCCCCTCCAGGGCTTTAAGGTTTGTGAAGACAAAGGGTTTGACTCCCCGCATTTTGCGAGCATCCCGCTCCATCACCGCTAAATCTGCCCCGACATAAGGAGCCAGGTCAATTTTATTGATCACGAGGAGATCCGATTTCGTAATCCCAGGCCCCCCTTTGCGGGGAATTTTATCGCCCCCCGCCACATCAATCACATATAAGGTGAGATCGACCAACTCCGGACTAAAGGTCGCCGCGAGATTATCCCCCCCGCTTTCCACAAACACGAGATCCAGCGTGAGGAAGCGCCGTTCCAGTTCTTCGATCGCCGCCAGATTCATGGACGCATCTTCGCGAATGGCCGTATGAGGGCAACCCCCCGTTTCCACCCCGACGATGCGATCGCCCGCTAAAGCCTGACTGCGCACCAAATACTGAGCATCTTCCTGGGTGTAAATATCATTCGTGACGACAGCCAGGTTGTAGCGATCGCGCATGGTTTTGCATAAGGCATCGACTAAGGCCGTTTTGCCCGACCCCACTGGCCCCGCCACGCCGACTCGAAATGCACTCATAGACTTCATCTCTCTGCAAACTATGGCTTTGGTGTTTGATTGTAGGCGAGGCTGCTCGCTCAGCGGCGAGGCTTTAGGCAATTATTCAGAATCCCGCCCCTTAACGGCTGGGTTTGGGGGCGGTTTGATCGACGATGGGGGCGGGTTTGCTACCCGTATTGCGGACATTCATGATCTTGCCGAGGAGGTCAAACCAGAAGGGGGCCCCCATCGCGATCGCCAGTCCACTCACGATCCACCCGATCAACATGCGTCCCGTGTCGATGATGTTTTGAGGTCGGGTGCCGATTTTCACAATCCGCCAGAGGTCGAATTGTTCGGGGGGATTGTTCTCATTCAGGCAAGTTTTGTAGAAGGCTTGCCAGGGGGGGAGGGTGGCATTTTCGTCGCTGCGGGCACGGGCACCGGGACAGTTAAATTGCTGGGCTAAGTTTTCGGGAGTCCAGCGCAGGGGCAGCGCAATTTCTTGCAAGACGGCATCCGTATCCCGTTTGAGTTTGCGCAATTGGTCGCGGGAGTACAGGTCTTGCGGGGTCGCATTCTGGGTGATGCTGCCAGCCCGAGTGGCGATGATCTGGCGTAAATCGTCGTCACCCGATAAACGGGCGATCACATGGAAGGTGTCGGTATTGGAAACCAGCGCAATCAGAAAGCCAATCATGATCGCCACGCCTTTGGCATTCCGTTTATAGACCCCAGAAGCGCGACTCATGGAGCGATCGAACCAGTGCGCCACCTCTACATTGAATTGCGCCAACTGATCTTCGGTGCGTTGGACTTTGACCTGAGCGCGCCGCGCTAAACTGGCGAGACTTTGCTTCACGGGGGTAGGCACGCCGCCCAACAAAAGCTGAATTTGTTCGTAGGTTTCGTAGTTCTGATAAATCTTGCGTTGCTCTGTGCCCAACTTGCGAGCGGCGGCATTCGTGCGCAAATGACGCTCCTCATTAGATAAGAGATTTAACGAATACTGCACAGCTTGATATAAATCCGCATCATCCCAGTCACTCGGCAATTGGGGTAACTCACGGCGGGTTTGCGGGTCAAATAAGCGCTCCTCATCTTGCAAAATGTGCGCCAGATCGCGCGTCACACCGAGGATGATGGACTGATAAATCTGCCACCCTTTGTAAGTTTGTTGATCGCTGGGGGGCAATTGCGCCAGTACCGCTTGTGTCAGCGTCGGGCGCACACCCGGATCGAGTTGACTTAAAGCCGATTGCACTGCCGCATTCAGGGTATTCAGATCAGTGGGAGCAACCGGATCAGTCACCTCGATCGCCGTTGCCGGGAGTTGTCCCAAATTTTGCAGCGCCGTCGCGATCGCTTGCACAATGGTGGCGAACGACTGCTGATAGGCTTGCCAATCCTTGTAAATCTGGCGATCGCCCAGACTCAGTTGGGGCGTAATGTCGTCCAGCGCTGGTTGGTAAGTGGGATCGGCAAGATCCGCGATCGTTAGGGGTCGCGGCGGCAGGGTACTGACAGCAACAGCAGACGGGCGGGCAGATTGAGCCTGCTGGATGAATTGATTCACAGCCACCAGATACCGCTTGATGTCCTGTGACATTTTGCCTGTGGTATAGGCGGCAGCAATATCTTTATAAGCGCCTTCAATTTCCTGGTAAGTCAGGCTGGCGCGATCGAAGACTTCCGCGATTTCTACCAGGGAGGGTTTGAGTTTACCAGAGGCGATCGCCCGTTCGGTGTCTTCTCCAAAGGTACTCAGTTTGAACGACATTAAGCGTTTGTGGAAATAATTGAGTTGCTGTTGCTCCACTTCAGATAGGGAAGAACCGATACTGCCACTGGCCGCTTCTGTCGTAGCGGTTGGGAGCGTGGATGGCGGCAACTGGGCGGCGATTTGCCCGATATATAACTCCAGTCCTTCTTTCATCCGCTCCACACAAGTCACCAGATCGGCTTCCCCCGTCCGAAAGTCATTCAGCAAATCATCATATTCTTCCACCAACGCATGAAATTCCGGGTTCATTTCCAGGTTCAAAATTGTCCTGGCAGTGCTGCCCATCTCCTGTCCCACCGATAAGCTTTTCGCCTTATCCGCCAGCACCCGAACGCTACCTTTTTCGCGATAATCTTTGTCTTGATAAAACGCCTCTTTAGGAATGATGACAGATCGATCTACTCCCACTTGTTGCGTGTCGTATAAACCCACCACGCGCCCCACAAATTTTTCGAGCCGAATTTCCGTGAGTTTAGTGACTAAGGTTGCCATCCCGATGCGTTCTAGTAAGGCAGTGGCAAACGTCTCTG
>JAIXVO010000122.1 GCA_027482985.1 Cyanobacteriota bacterium | reverse complement strand
CTGCGGACTTTGGGCTGGGAGAAGGGAGTTGGGGGAGGAGGAGGAGTCATGGGGGCGCAATCTTAAGAAAGAACAGGGTTAAACGAAGACGGAATGATTTTGTTTAAGATAAAAGATACAGAGGCTAATGTCGTTGTAACTTGCCTGTGCCATTTTGAGCCATTCATTCAACTCATTCAACCTTATTGCGCTTTAGGAGTCCGATTTTGGTTCAGTTTGCCATCTCCCAACTCGATCCCACCCAGGAATGGAACTTAGGGGATCTGTATCAAAGTTTCGACGATCCCACCCTCAACACCGACCTGGAAACCCTCCAACAACAAGCCGCCCGCTTCCGGGAACAGTATCGCGGGCAGGTCGAAGATCTGTCCCCGGAGCAGGTCGCCACTTGCCTGCAAACCCTGGAAGTGATTTATCAGACCTCCGGCTATCTCTATGCCTTTCCAGCTCTAACCTTTGCTGCCGATACCCGGAATACCACCGCCAAGCAGATGCAAGACAAACTGCTGGAGGCGATTACCGGGATTGAGAACCAACTGCTATTTTTTGACCTGGAACTGAAAGCACTGGACGATGCCCAATTCGCGGCGCTAATCGCGGCACCCGCCCTGCAAACTTACCGCCATTACTTCGCTAATATTGCGAAATTCCGTGCTCACACGCTCTCTGAAGCCGTAGAACAAACCCGTAATCAGGACAGTTTGACCGGACGGCAGGCGTTTATTAACCTGCGATCGGTGCATCTGGGGGAACAGGAATATCCTCCAGTGACTACACCCGATGGCAAGACTGCCAGCACCGAAGCCGAATTGGGGGCGTTGCTCTTTCATCCTGATGCCACCGTGCGCTTCAATGCCTACGCCTCAGTTCGGCAGGTGATGCAGCAGCATAACTCCCTTTATGGCTACATTCTCAGCACGATCGCCCAGGATCACAAGCTAGAAAATCAGCTGCGCGGCTATGACTCCACCCTGCACAAGCAATTGCTGGCGGATGAAGTTTCGGAACCCGTGTTTCGAGCCATTATGGATGGCACTGAGGCGCGGTTCGACCTGTGGCAGCGGTATTACACCTTGAAGGGACAGGCATTAGGGCAAAAAATTCGGACTTGCGATGTGTATGCACCTTGGGCGAGTGAACCTGTGGAGCCATTGCCTTATGCCGCTGGGGTGGAAACCCTGCTGGCGGCGATCGCGGAATTTGATGTGAACTACGCTCGTCGGGCTGAAGAATTTTTCCTCAACCGCTGGGTCGATGCCAAAGTGCGACCCGGCAAGCGGGGCGGGGCTTTTTGCTGGTATGCCCACGGCAAACACAGTTATCTGTTGCTGTCCTACACCGAAGATTACAACTCACTGTTTACCCTGGCCCATGAGATGGGGCATGGCTTACATTTCGCCTGGATTGGCGATCGCCAGAGTTATTTCAACAGCAACCCGCCGATGATCCTGGCGGAAATTGCTTCCACGTTCAACGAACTATTGCTGCTGGATTACTTGCTCAAGCAAGCCGGCGACAATCCCGCCTTGAAAAAATCACTGATCACGCGGCAATTAGAAGATCAACTCAATCTGCTGTTCCGCCAAAGCACGATCAGTCGGCTGGAGTTGGCGATCCACGATCGCGCCCAGGCTGGCAGTTTTGATGCGGCGTTTGTGAATCAGCAGTGGCGATCGTTGTACGAAAACTTGTGTAGCGATGCCGTTGAAGTCTTGCCAGAACATGATTTTGATTGGGCGAGAATTGGTCACATTTATTTCAAACCTTACTACTGCTATCAGTACACGGCTTCTAATATTGTGAGTCTGGCTTGTTATCAAAAGTATCTCGAAGTGGGGAAAGACTTCATTCCTGGCTATCTCGAACTGCTCTCAGCAGGTGGCAGTCAGGATCAGGTGCAAGCCCTCCGAGACTACGTGGATGTCGATCTGGAAAATCCCGCCACGATCGCCGCCGCCTTGAAATACGTCGAAGGCTTACTCGACCAACTGCAAGCGACGCTTTAGGGCAGTAGGCCAACCTCCGAGTCTGGTGGTGTGTCATTGGCGCGATAGACTCGGAATAGTGTTGCTAGTGTGCCGACAATGACAAACACCCTTTCTATCCGCGATCTCCAGGGATCTCAACTGGCTCCTTTGGCTGTACCGCATCGGCTCTTGTTGGGGCCGGGACCTTCCAATGCCCACCCGACCGTGCTGCAAGCCATGAGCACCGCACCGCTGGGTCATTTAGATCCAGTCTTTCTGGGGCTAATGGATGAGATTCAATCCCTGTTACGCTACGTCTGGCAGACCGATCATCCCATGACGATCGCCATTAGCGGCACGGGTTCGGCGGCGATGGAAGCCACGATCGCGAATGCGGTGGAACCCGGTGATGTCGTGTTGGTTGGCGTGATGGGCTACTTTGGTCATCGCCTGGTGGATATGGCGGGACGCTATGGAGCTGATGTCCGCTCGATCACCAAGCCGTGGGGACAGGTGTTTTCACTGGCTGAGTTACGAGCGGCGATGGAGCAGCATCGGCCGCGCATTCTGGCGCTGGTGCACGCGGAAACTTCCACCGGAGCGCGACAACCGCTGGAAGGGGTGGGGGACTTATGCCGCGAATTTGATTGCTTGTTACTGGTGGATACAGTGACGAGTTTGGGCGGGGTGCCGATTTTTCTGGATGAGTGGGGCGTTGACCTGGCCTATAGCTGTAGCCAGAAAGGGTTGGGCTGTTCGCCGGGAGCGTCCCCCTTCACCATGAGCGATCGCGCCCTTGCCAAACTCCGCGATCGCCCGTCCAAAGTCGCCAACTGGTATCTGGATGCCGAACTGTTGGGCAAATATTGGGGCAGTGAACGGGTCTATCACCATACAGCACCCATCAACCTGTATTACGGATTGCGGGAAGCCTTACGGTTGGTCGCCGAAGAAGGATTAGCGAATTGCTGGCAACGGCATCAAAACAATGTCGAATTCCTCTGGCAAAGTCTGGAAGCGATCGGGTTGTCGATGCACGTCGATCGCGAATTCCGATTACCCACGTTGACGACAGTCCGGGTGCCAGACGGGGTGGATGCGAAGGCGATCGCCCGGACGCTGTTGCTGGAACACAACATTGAAATTGGCGGCGGCTTGGGCGAACTGGCTGGCAAAGTCTGGCGCGTTGGGCTGATGGGCTATAACAGCCGTTCAGAGAACGTCGAACGGCTGGTCGCGGCTTTCCAGCAAGTGCTCTAATTGCGTTACTGATTTACTGGTGCCAATTGGGGCAAGCTGGGGGTCGGGAGGTGCTGGCTGGGGGCGGGTTCGTCGGTGATTAAGAACTCGCGGATGAAGCGGGCGATCGCCCGTTGCGCCAGTCCTTCCACAATCTTTTGCCCCATCTGGTGAGTTTGCGGTTTCAGCAGCAAGCGGGGCAACACGGGCAACAGTTTGGTGGGATCGAAGCCGGGGGTATTTTGCAAAATGCCCCAAATCCGTTGCAAATGTTCCAGGGTTTGCTGATCAGTGCTGGAGACGGCAGGCGGCGTGACGGCAAAACCCAACCGTTCCCCAACGTTGTAGGTCAGGCTGCGGAAGGCATTACTGCCCAGGGTATCCAGTCCTCGCACAATCACATCCACCAGTTGCAGCCGGATCACATCTCCCCGCTCTGAGAAGAGGTACTCGGTGGTTTGATCGACGACACGAGTAATGTCGTAATCGCTGTTGCTACGGGCATTGTTCAGCAAGTTTTCTAGGCGATTCCAGCGGAAACTGCCATCTTTGAACAGCAAGTCCCGTAGGGAAGCCCGGAGTTCAGGCGCAGGATCGGTCAATAACCGTTTGGCAACGTAAGGATAGGCTTTACTCAGCACTTTGAAGTCCGGATCGACGTTGATGGCGATGCCTTCCAGGGTGACGAGCGATCGGATGATCAGCGCGTAGTAAGCAGGCACCCGGAAGGGATACTCGTACATCACTTCTGAGAGCTGATCAGTAATACTTTTGAAATTCAGTTCTGCCACACTCGCGCCCAATGCCTGATTGAAGACCGTCGCCAGGGCGGGAATAATCGGGGTAAGGTCGGTGTCGGGCGTGAGGAACTCCAGCTTCACATAGTCGTTCGCCAATCCTTCAAAGTCGCGGTTCACCATATGCACCACGGCTTCGATCAGGCCATAACGCTGGTAAGGTTTGACCTGGCTCATCATGCCAAAGTCAAGATAGGCGAGTTTGCCGTCGGGGGTGGCGAGCAGGTTACCAGGGTGCGGGTCAGCATGGAAGAAGCCGCTTTCCAACAGTTGCCGTAGGGAGCACTGAACGCCCACATCAATCAAGTGAGTCGCGTCAATACCCTGAGCACGAATGGCTTCGGGCTGGGTGAGTTTGGTGCCGTTGATCCACTCCATCGTCAACACGCGCCGTCCGGTGTACTGCCAGTAGATGCGCGGCACGTAAATTTCGGGCAGACCACCATAGAGTTCAGCAAAGCGTTCGGCGTTGCGACCTTCGTGGGTGTAGTCCATTTCTTCAAAAATCCGAGCCGCGAATTCGTCCATGATCCCCACCAGATCACTGCGGACTCGTTTGACATACTTCATCACGGTCAAGGCCAGTTGCCGCAGGATATACATATCCAGAGCAATGTTTTCGGCTAAACCGGGACGCTGGACTTTGACTGCGACCTGTTCGCCGGTTTTCAAGCGACCTTTGTAAACCTGACCGAGTGAGGCTGCGGCGATCGGGCTTTCGGTCAACTCGGCGTAAATTTCATCCGGATGAGCGCCCAACGCGTCTTCGATAAATTGATACGCAATCTCGTTGGGGAAGGGGGGCAATTGGTCTTGCAGGCGGGTGAGTTCTTCTAAATAAATCGGCGGCACTAAGTCAGGTCGGGTAGAGAGCGCCTGTCCCACTTTGATGAAGGCTGGCCCCAGGCGGGTAATTACTTCGCGCAGCCGGACTGCCCGTCGCCGCTGCACAACTTCCGATCGCGGCTTGTTCCGACTCGTCAACCAGGCAAACCCCAAACCAACGAAGGGCAGCACAATTTGCATGATGCGAGACCACACCTGCCAGGGTCGTTGCCGATAGAAGGCAGTGATGGCATCAGGGTCGTACCGCAACTCTTCACTTTCAGGGACGGGGGGGACAGCGGGTTTGAGGCCATCCGGCGAGGCGATCGCGGTGAGGTCAGGCAGGACGGGACGATCCGCGATGGCTTCAGCCGCATCCAGGGAGGGAGAGGCAGCGATCGGCAGGGCGGTGTTGGAGTTCATGGTGAGCGCCAGAGAGGACAAAGGAGCGATGTGAAGTATTGTAACAATCTAAGCTGGCGAATGGTTGTTTTGGGGCGGACAAATCATTCGCGATTATTTTTTACCCTATCCCCAAACTACACTGAATGCTGCCCGTCGCAAGGAGAGGTTTACCGAGCACTGGAGATAGGTTTACCGAAGATCGTTCATTCTCGATACGATGAGGTAGGATTCTGTCATGTCTTCACTTTCAGTACAATTGATCGCCTTTTGATCATTTCTATTCGGTTGTGTCCATGCTGCTATCTTTGCGGATTGAAAATTTTGCGCTGATTGATCGGCTTGATCTGGAATTGGGTCAGGGGTTAACCGTGTTGACGGGGGAAACTGGCGCGGGCAAGTCAATTATTTTGGATGCGCTGGATGCGGTGCTGGGTGGAAAAGTGACCAGTCGCGCCATTCGCACAGGGGCGGAGCGGGCAGTCCTGGAAGCCACGTTTAATTTAGATAGTGATTTACAGGCGTGGTTAGAGCGGCAGGCGATCGCCGCTGACTCCAATACTTTAATTTGTAGTCGCGAAATTGTCGCTAATGCCAGTGGACAGCGCAGCAAATCGCGGGTGAATGGGGTGGCGGTCAACAAGCAACAGATGGAAACCCTGCGCGATCGCCTGGTGGAACTGACGGCACAAGGGCAGACGGTGCAACTGGGGCAACCCGCCTTACAACGGGATTGGCTGGATAGTTACGGGGGTCAACCGCTGATCGAGCAGCGCGATCGCGTGGCGCAGGCATTTGCCGCCTTTCAACAGGCTTCCCAAGCTTTGGAAACCCGTCGCCGCGCCGAACAACAACGGCTGCAACAATTAGATCTATTTGAATACCAACTGCGGGATTTGAACGCCGCTAATTTAACGGATGCCGATGAGTTGGAACTGTTGGAGCAGGAAGCGAAACGGTTGAGTCACAGCGTGGAGTTACAGCAGCAGAGCTACAAGCTGTATCAGGTGTTGTATGCCAGCGATGATGACCGTCTCCCCTGCACCAATCTGTTAGGCGAGGCAGAAGGCATCCTGCAAGACATGGTGGAATACGATGTGCAATTGCAGCCGATTCTGGATCTGGTAACGGCGGCGTTGGCGCAGGTGGAGGAGGCTGGTCGCGAGGTGAATGCCTACGGCGAAAGCATTGAAGCTGACCCGCAACGATTGCATGAGGTCCAGGAGCGGATTGCGGAACTCAAGCAGGTGTGTCGCAAGTATGGCCCGACGCTGACGGAGGCGATCGCCCTCCGCGATCGGTTGCAAAACGATGTCCTGGAGATGACGGGGGGCGGTCAATCGATCGCCGAGTTGGAACAAGCCGTCCACGACTGTCAGGCGACGCTTACCCACCAATGCTCGACCCTGACCCAACTCCGGCAAACGGCAGCAGTTGACCTGGAAACCCGCCTGGTGAGTGAACTGAAGCCATTGGCGATGGAGAAGGTGAAGTTTCAGGTGGCGATTACACCCTGTCCCCCGGCGGCGACGGGTGCGGATCAAGTCGTCTATCTGTTCAGTCCGAATCCGGGGGAACCGCTGCAACCGCTGACGGAAATTGCGTCGGGGGGGGAAATGAGCCGCTTTCTGTTAGCCCTCCAGGCCAGCTTCTCCCAGGTGGATGCCGTCGGCACGCTGGTCTTTGATGAAATTGATGTGGGCGTGTCGGGACGAGTGACGCAGGCGATCGCGGAAAAGCTCTACCAACTCAGCCATCATCATCAGGTGTTGTGTGTGACGCACCAGCCGATTGTCGCAGCGATGGCGGATCACCATTTGCATGTGAGTAAGCATTTGGTGGGGGCGATCGCGGGGGAGGTGAGCGTGAGCAATGGGAAAGGACAGTCAGAGGGTAGAGGGCAGAAGGCGAAGACGCGGAAAGGGGGAGCAGGAGCTTTAGTTTCCGATGTCCTGGAAGCGGCGACCGAATTTTCGGCAGAGCAGGCAGGCGATCGTGCCCCCGATCAAGCTGTAGATGCGGTGCGGACAGTCGTACGAGTCTTTCCCCTGACGCTGGAACAACGCAAGCAGGAGTTGGCCATGCTGGCGGGGGGGCAGTTAGCCCAGGAATCGAGCAATGCCACGGATGCAGCGGCTTACACGTTTGCTGAATCCCTGCTGACCCAGGCGGAAAATTTACGCCAACATCCCACCGCGATCGCCCCCACTCCCATCGACGCACCCCCACCCCCTGCGGCTGAACCCGTAGCGAAATCGAAAGCGCGATCGAAGGTGGGGAAAAAGTCAGGTTAGAAGGATGAGATAGACGCTTGCCGTCGTGGTAACTCACCCCCAACTCATTCGACGCAGCATG
>JAIXVO010000471.1 GCA_027482985.1 Cyanobacteriota bacterium | reverse complement strand
CCGAGAACCTGATGCAGATCATCGGCATCTACAAGGCCTATGCCGTGCCGATGGATTTCTATTGGCGGGATCTGCTCTACATCGGTGAACAGGTCTTTCTCAATCCCCTGCCCTTTTTCAAGTTCTTCATCTCGGATGAATATCTGGAACGGGAAAACCACTACGCCGGAGACAATGCCGATCTGCGGATTTGGCGCGGGACGGGCAGAGTGCATCCGGAACTGGAGGAATTCATCAAACGGGGGGAACTGAAGCAGGGCTTACCGCGCCTGCTCCATCACCTGTGGCACGATCGCGTGAATATGGAATTCGCGGAAGAGTGTATGCGAGCGATGTTGTGGCACCGCAAGATGTATTGTCCGGTGAACCAGTTTGACCCTTACCTGGACAGCGACGAGTATAAACAAAATGCCGATCGCGCGATTCGGGCTTACTTCAAAGGCAATCCGTTGATGTTGGGCCTGCACAATGCGTTCCCGGAATTGTTCCTGGAGCAATGTCGGCAATCGTCGTACTACGCCAACCTGGGTCTGTTCTGGGAAGTGATGGCTCCGGTCTTCTTCGAGATGTCGGATCTATACGATGAAGGCAAGATTGCCAGCGTTCCCGATGCCATGAACTTTCTGGTCAACGGGATCTTCGCGATCGCGGGTCGCCCGATTTATCACCATGTCTACATTCGGGGCGAGTGCTACGAAATCATTCCCAAGTCAAAGGGCTTTACCTGGTTGTATGAAGCCGCTCTGCCCTACGTGGAAGCCGTGTTCTACCGGACTTCGCCCTTCCGGGGCACCAAGTCCTACAACGCCCAAGCGGGACAGGTGCCTGAGTCCCAAAAGGATTTCCACTATGGCGTGCTGTATGCTGACAAATTCCCGGTCGGTACCGCTGGCATTCCACCGACCTTACTGGCTCAAGATATGCTCCACTTCTTACCGCAATACTTGCTGGATTACTATCAGCAACATTGCCGGGGTGAAGATGACATGCTGAACCAGTTAGCCATCAGCTTCCAGCGATCGATGTATTGCGTCACCTCTGCCGTGATTCAAGCGCTGCGGGCGGCTCTGCTGTATCCCTTAGATGATCCCAATCCGAAACACTTGATGGCGAACCGCAAGTTTTTCGAGGCGCAAATGGATCGCTTCCTGCGCCCCGAAGCCCGGTTGCGGGACATTCAAACCCCCGACTATCGTTGATTCCTCCACACACACCTCATGAGGCAGCAGGGTTCCAAGGAACCCTGCTTTTTTTGGGCTCAATTAGGTGAAGGGAATGGTAATCGCCTCAGAGGCCACGTTATTGAGGAGATAAGCCGGGACATCAATCTCCGCCGTCTGCCTGATCGGATCGACTACCATCAGAACGAAATAGCGATTGTCCGGCTGTTGGGCAGAGTAGCCAGCCCAGGTGGTAGGTAGGGTCGCCGTGAAGGGATTGCCATTATTGAGACTGACCTGGGTACCCGCATTGAGTGGCGCAATAGTAAAGGAGGCAGGGCTTGTGCCAATCTGAATATCATCACCCCGACTGAATACTGCGTCTTGAGACAGGAAGAACTGAACTGGGAAGGTTCTGCCAGTAATTCTGCCCGCATCCGATCGCGCTGTCCCATTGTTCGCCACGGCACCGGAGAGATTAATCACACCGCCGCGGGTGCTGGCTGTCTGCGTCACGTCAAAGTTAATCGGCACCAGATCGGGGCGGAACGGTTGGATGGTGATGGCAGTCGCAAACACGTTATCGGTTTCAGCGGGTTGTCCTGCAGCGCGATCGATTTCCTGAATCTGGTCGTTGGGATCGAGCTTGATGATGATGTTGTAGGCATTGTTCGCGCCCCGACTACTCCAGAAGGGATCGTCGAATCTGGGTAGCGTGAGTTGCTGAGTGCGATCGATCCGCGTATCTGGCGAGGCTCCAGTGATGGTGGTAGTGCCTAAAGAAAGGTCAGTGGCATCCAGGGTATTATCGACAGACAGATAGAAGCCGACCTGGAATTGGCTGAGATTGCCACCGGTATAAGTCGTGGCGTAATCGAGATTGAAGGTGAACGGAGTTTGGACACTGACGGGTGTGGCGGAGGTAAAGGGGGTGCCATCCAGGAATCGATACGTGGTAATTGGTGGGGGTGCTGTCGGGAAGAGCAAGTTGCTACCAATGCGATCGCCTGTGATATCCAACGTGTAAGCCGTTTTTGCTGGGGTCAGGGAACTAACTCGGATGTAATAGGTTCCAGTCTCCAAATTCAATTCAGTCAGGCGCTTTTCATTTGCGCCATTGGCTACCGCACTGCCCAACACCGTGGTGCCATCTGCTGCCAAAATTTCAAAGTTAGCGAGGGTGGGAATATTGATGCCCTTGCCACTGATACTGACCTTCGTTGGGAAATCGACCGTGAACGCATAAAAATCTCGCGTATCAGACGCTCCGATATTGTCGCGGTAGGTGGCTGTGCCTTCTAGTTTGTCAATGTTGAAGGCTGAAGCGGCAGAATTACCTGCTAAATCCACGGTCGGAACATCCTTAATCACCCCTGCAATCTGGTAAGAGAACGGATCAACATTTCCGATATATGCAGATCCTACCGAAGTGGTGCCATTCATGAACCAGACTTCGACATTTCCCGTGGCGTAATCTCGCCAGAGCAAATCCGGGTTGCCATCTCCATCAAAATCGCCTGTGCCTTGCATTCTCCAGCTCACAGGACGCGCATCGACACTGGCGGAGGCGGAAAAACTCAACCCATTCATCTGCCAGATCACGTTCTCGCCAGTCGCCAGGTTGCGGAAGAACAAATCGGGGCGACCATCCCGCGTGAAGTCATCGGCGGCTTCGACATACCACCCATTCCCGGAGAGCGATTCGATGGGGACGCTACTGACGTAATTCACGCCATTCATGATCCAGACACCCGTAATCCCCAGAGACTGTTCCTGCCACAAGATGTCGGGTGTTCCGTTATTGTCAAAATCGCCCGTAGCCGCCACAAACCAGTTGCTGCCTACACTGGGTAATGCCACAGAAGACAAAATCTGATCATTGTTGGCATCCATCAGCCAGAGGCCAACCACTGCCGCATTCGGTTCATGCCAGATGTAGTCGGTAGTGCCATCGCCATTGAAGTCCGCAACGCGGTTGAGCCGCCAACTCGGATCTACGGGCACACCAGTGCTCTGGCTACTGACGTACTTGGTGCCATCCATCCGCCAGATGCCATTGGCACCGTCGCCCGTCACTCCTCTCCAGAGAATGTCTGCCCGACTGCGGGGATTCGTTTCTACAGTCAGGCTGTAGTTAACATCGGCGGCGGGAGTACCGGAAACCCGAATGTAATAGGTTTGCCCCGGTTGCAGAGGGTCGATTTCGTCTGAGACGACGGCATCTGCCATCCCATTTGGGTTATTGGTCGCGGTTCCCAGGATCGAATTACCACTGGCATCTAAGACGGCGAGATTGAGGTTGCCACCCTGGGGATTGAGTTTGACAATGACATTACTGCTCCGGCTGACTGTAAATCGATAATAGTCGTTGGGGTCGCCAGGCCCGATCGAGTAGCTGGTGTCGGTGCCTGAATTAGTCAATGTTTGGATGCCGGTCGTCCCTTGAATCAGGCGTTGAGTGCCAGCTAAAGTATTATCGAAAATAGTGTCAGCCATTGCTAGTCCCTCTACGATCGCCTCATTATCTTTCCCTGCTTTACCAGATTTACAAGCAGTACCTCCGCAACTTTATCGAATTTTTTCAATTGAAGTGCTGATATGATGGCAGTTTTGTAGCCGGACGGACTGCAATTCAGTGAATGTTTTGGAAGAGGAGAGGATGATGGGCGATCGCTGGCAGGCTGCTTACCATGTCCTCTTTCCCACGCCGCTATTTTCGTTTCAGCTGACTGATCATACAGAGATGGATCAGCGGTTGCTGAAGGTGATTCGGCAATTGCAAGTGCAGGATGCGGGGCGGGTGGCTTCCAATGTGTTGGGGTGGCACAGTCGGGGCAATCTATTTGATCTGGTGGAATTTCAGCCGTTTCAAGCACTGGTGACAAGTGCGATCGCGGAGTGTGCGCAGGCGATGGGCTATGAGCAGGTGCCGATTCGACCGGCGAATTGCTGGGCAAATGTGAACCCTCAGTATGCCAGCAACAAGATTCATGACCATGCCAACTGTCTGTTTAGTGGCGTTTATTACCTGCAAACGCCGGAAAACTGTGGCAATTTGATGTTTTATGATCCCCGCGAAGCTCGCACTTTTTACAAACCGTCGGTGAATAATTTCACGGCCTACACTGCCGATGCTGTAGCGCATCAAGCCCAGGCGGGGCTGCTGTTAATTTTTCCCAGTTGGCTCAAACATGGCGTGGAACCGAACCTCAGCACGACTGACCGTATTAGTCTCAGTTTTAATTACGTGTTTGGCTAAGGGTAGGCTGAGAGGTCATACTTGACTGGCTCAAAAAGCAATGATTGGTCTTACCCTACAGTCCCCTCTCCTGGAACGGGCTACTTTATTCGCGAAGTCTGGGGTCGCGCTAGGCTTGGGTCAAAACCAAGATTCTCGGCTTGGGTGGCAGCCCCCCAAACCCCCCGAATCGGTGGACGGCTGCGTCCCCCGAACCCCCTCCAGAGGGCAACGCTGGGACTTCGCATCTAGGCTCTGGTGGCGACGTTGTTGCAATAAATTCTGGTGATGTGCAAGGGGGGATGGTAGGGATGGGGCTTAGAGTTTGCTCATGACTTGGGGGAGAAAGGTGGGGGGAATTTGGGAGAGGGCGAGGTTTTGACCTTGAATGCCGAATTCGCTGAAGAGGGCACGGACGGTTTGGATGACGAAATCCAGGGTGGTTTGGTGTAACTCGCTGCTGGCTTCCCAGCCCTGCAATGCCTGTAGATGATGGCTCAGGGCGGTTTCCAGGGCTTGTTGACGATCGCGGGCGGGCATGGCTCCCGGACGATCCATTGCAAGATGGAAATAGGCGAGTCCCAAATTATTGTGGGTGGCGAGGACATCAAAGGTGAGGGCGGGGCGATCGACGGATTGGGCTGTCAGGTGTGCCACTGCCGCGATCGCGGTTTCGTAGGCGGCGATCGCCTGTTGTAAGCGATCGCGCCGCTCGGCTGGGGCGGTGGTGGGTAACATAGCGAGATCCCATTGGGCGGTGCCCAGGTTATTTTGGGTGGCGGCACAGCCTGCGGGAGCGGCGGTCAGGGTGCGATAGACCAAAGCATGGTCATAGGCGGCGATCGCGAGGCGCAGAAGAATTTCGGGGGAGGAGGCACTGGTCGTCCCGGCTTTGGGACTGTGGAGATGCTGAGCCAAATTCCAGTAGGCGGTGCCGATGTTGTTCTGGATCATGGCGTAGCTGAGGGCTTCCCGCTCTGGGGTGTAGTAGGTCAATGCCTCTTGATAGGCGGCGATCGCTTGTTTCAGCCAATCGACGGGCTGCTGATGTTGGGCTAAATTCCAGCAGGCGGTGCCCAGGTTGTTTTGGGTGGCGGCATAGCGGGCGGGGTCGGCGGCGGCAGAACGATAGTGCAATGCCAGTTGGTATGCCTGCACCGATTTTTGCAAATTGATCGCTGGCTCTTGGTACTGGGCCAGATCGCCATAGGCTGATCCCAGATTGTTCTGAATCATGGCGCAGGTGTTGGGATCAGTCGCCTCATCGGTAGCGGCTAATGCCAGTTGATACGCCGCGATCGCCTGCTCTAAACTGGCGAGTTGTTGCTCTGCTACCGTCGTTTGCCGCGATCGCAGCCACAGGAGATTTCCCAGGTCATTCGCGACATCGGCACCGGAACTATCATCGGGCAGCAAGCTGAGGGTGTGTTCGTGGGCGGCGATCGCAATGTCCAAGGTCTGCGGCGAGTTGTCCCCCTGCTCAATCCAGTCGCGGTAGGCTCGACCCAACGAATAATAAGCGGATGCCAGGGTTTCCGCCGAAACTTGAGTTTGCAACTGCTCAATCCGCTGGAGCGCTTCCCACCCCGCCTGATGCTGGGCCGAGGTGGGATCTTGTGCGAGTGCCTCCTGTAAGCGCTGCTGTAAGGCGGCTGAGGCGGCCGTCACCACCGGGACAAAGCTGGGCGGCGCAGTCTGCGGCGACTGAGGCAAAGTCAGGATATCACTGACGGGAGGCACTGGAGCGGGGGCGGTGGAAGCGGGCGGGGTGGGAGTTGTGGCGGGGGGATGAGGGAGGGGCGCATCCAGGCGGGCTAAGTCTTGGGTCAGGATGTCCCACAAAGTGTCCGGGAGGATGTCGGGGGCTTCCAGGAGGGCGGGTTCTTCGAGTTCCGCTGCGTCGAATTCGTCCGAGTCCAGGACGGGGGCTGACCAAGTTTCGACCTGCGCCAGCGGCAAGCGGGTGATAGTCGGGGGTTGGGGGTGCGATCGCGGCGCTGGACGGGACGGCACTGCTGCTACCAGGGGACTGGACGATCGCAGCGGGGTCGGGTCGCCTTCAAATTCAAATAAGGCGGTGTGCCATTCCCAAAAGGTGGGAGCGGATTGCCGAATCGTGCGCAGCCAGGGACGCGGCACCCAGAGCAGGAGGGTGCTGTCGAGGGCGGGCATGTAGTATTCGATCGCCTGCAAATGGGTGAGAAACCGCTTTTGGACGGGCGCGGGTTGGCGGGTGAGATGTTCAATGCCCAGGATTTGAAACCCAGTGGTGGTGGCGGCTTGCGGGTGGGGCGATCGCTGTTGCTGCCATTGCGACACCTGCGCCATCGGGTTGGGATCGGCCAAATTTAAATTAAGACTGACAAATGCGGGGGCGAGTTCGGCTTGCAACGCGCTCACCAACTGACTCCGAAGTTCCAGGTCATCACACACCGCGAGAAAAATTTGCCGCCGCAGATTCAACCGCAAAGAGGTCTTTAACCGCGTATAGGTTTTCTGGTTAATCCCAGAAATGGGTTGAGCAGCGGTGTTCATCACAGCGACGTTAGCAATGAGAGGATAATCAATTACTTGCATAAAAGTTCAAAAACCCGCCCACCGCTGCTAAATCGGGCATCGGTGCGGGTTGTCCTAAGTTCTATATCACCATCATTCAAGGGTTTTACGCAGTGTCAGGAAAGAGAACCTGGGGAAAGTATCCGGAAAACGCATAACTTCCGCAGTTCTTCCCCTAAAATAAGGAGCGAATTTGGTGTGACATAAAAGATTATGCGGATAGTAGCCCTCGTCCCTGGCGGAATTGGCGATCAAGTCTTATTTTTTCCTACGCTGGATGATTTGCACCGGGCATATCCAGATGCTCAGATTGATGTGGTGGTGGAGCCGCGAGCCGCTGCCGCCTATCAAGTCAGCAAGTCAGTCACCAATGTCCTCCAATTCGATTTCAAAGGCCGCAACAGTCTGGCCGATTTTGGCAATCTGCTGGGCAATTTGCGCGATCGCGAATATGACATCGCGCTCTCCCTGGGACAACGGTGGGTAGTCGGCTTTCTCCTCTGGCTCACAGGCATTCCCACGCGGGTCGGCTTTGCGGGCGGCGGCGGCGAGTTCTTCCTGACCAACCCCGTCCCGCTGAAAACGGATCAGTACGCAGCCACGATGTATCACGACCTGTTAAAAGGACTGGACATCACCACACCGTGTCCAGAAGTGGCCGTCAGTGTGCCTGCGAAATCGCTGGATTGGGCGGATGCGGAACGGCAACGGTTGGGCATTGGCAGTGGCGGTTATGTGCTGATTCATGGCGGTTCTAGCCAACTGGCCAAAGTCAAAGGGATCAACAAAATTTATCCTGTGGAGAATTGGAAAAGTATCCTGCAAGATTTTCAACAGAAGCAGCCAGAGTTACCGATCGTCGTGGTGCAGGGGCCAGAAGATAAGGAATTTGTGCAGGCATTGGTTCAGGCGAATCCGAATGTCAAAATCACCAGCCCGCGCGACATTGGTCGCCTGACGGCGATGATTGCCGGAGCCAGTCTGATGATTTGTACCGACAGTGCCCCGATGCACCTGGCTGTTGCCGTGAAAACCTACACCCTGGCGCTATTTGGTCCCACCGACCCAGCCAAACTCCTGCCCAATGACAGCCGCTTTGTGGGCATCAAATCTCTCAACGGCAACATGGCGGACATTGTGCCGGATACCGTGCTGGAAAAAGTGTGGGGCGGTTAAGCGACGGGTCAGCCCATTGGGTCATGCCCTGAATGATCGCCTCCCTTGCGCCTCACCGCCTCATTTTCTCCGGTTCCACATGGGCTTTGAGCTGATAGGCATAGGCCGCCGTCGCCAGGGTCAACACCCCCGTAATCCAGAAGGGCGCTTTATACCCCAGGCTCACCAGCACCCCGGCAAACGCGGGACCAAAGGCGTTGGAAATACTCAGGAACGAGGCATTCACGCCAAAGATTTCCCCCTGTTCCTGGTTACTGCTGTTGAGGGACAGCAGCGAGTTGATCAACGGCAGCGGGTAGCCGTTGGCAATCCCAAACACGATGCTCAAGGCCAGAAAAGCTGGGAAGGTTGGAAAGGTCGGGATCAGGAGAAACAGAATGCCGCGCACCAGAATGGCGATCGCCAGAATATTGGCGAGCTTGTAGCGGCGAGTCAGGGGTTCCAGCCCAAAGATTTGGGTCACAAAGCCGAGGATGCCAAACAGCGCAAAGACGATCGCCAGCATTTGGGCATCCTGACCCAGGACGGTGAGAAAGAAGGGCTGAAATGCGAACGTAAAAATGGTGAAGGTGAACCCGTTGAAGAAGGTCAGCAGAAACAGTGGTCCCAGGACGGGACGGGTAACGGAGCGGGCAATTCGCCCCAGCCCCAGATCGCGCCAACCGAAGTGAAAAGGACGTTTTTCCGATAACGTTTCCGGCAAAAACACAGCCGTCAGGATCACGGCGATCAGCGCCATTACCGCTGCCACCAGAAAGCCCATGCCCAATTGGGTGACAAAGGGAAACGGGGGCACCGTTTGGGCGAAAAAGCTTAACCCTGGCCCCACGACAAACCCCAGCCGAAACATCGCATCAAAGATGCCAAAGGCGCGGGGACGTTGAGCGGGAGTCGTCATGTCGCTAACAACGGCGCGGGCGATGGAGACGTTCCCCCCAGTCACCCCATCCAGCATCCGGGCAGCATAGAGGAGCCACGCCACCGGAGCGACACTGGCGATCGCCCCGGCTACCACAGTGCCACTCAAACTCAGGAGTAACAGCGGTTTACGTCCCAAAAAGTCGGAGAGGCGACCGAGAATCGGGGTGAAGACGAATTGGGCGATCGCGTAAGCTGTGGTCAACAGGCTGGCTTGAAAATCACTCAGGCCAAATTGTTTGGCATAAGGATAGATCAGCGGAATAATCGCGGTGAAGCTGACAGAGTTAATGAAGGCAATCAGGGACAGAATCCAAAATTGCAGCGGTAAGGACGGTTTGGTGGATGTCATCAGTATTTACTCATCCTGATCGCTGGTGCCGTCGGTGGTTGGAGTGTCATTCAGGATCAGAACGGTGGCGATTTTTTCGTCTTTTTCGAGCTTGAAGAGGCGATCGCCGCCGCTATCTCGGCCTTGCATCGGGACAGTGTCGAGGGGCAGACGCAGGATGCGATCGTGATTCGTCACGAGGCTGATTTGCATCCCCGGTTGCAGCCCAATTAAGCCCACCAGCGTATCCGTCTTGGTGACAAACTGAATGCCATGACCGCCCAAATCACCGGGATTAGAAAGGCGCATCGTCGCGACGGGCATCCGTTTGCCATAGCCTTTTTCTGTCAGCATTAACAACACGCCACCCAGCGACACCGTTGTCCCGCCGACTAACTGTTCCCGTTTGCTCAACCGCATCACCAATTGACCCTGCGCGGTGCGGCTCTGGATCGGGAGTTGCTCATCATTCACCGCCACCCGCAACATCCGCCCGCTGGAAGTCGCAACCACCAATTGCTCGCCCACCATGGTCACTTGCATTTGGATGATTTGATCATCGTCCTTCAGCTTCAGCAACGTTAAACCGCGTCCCGTTAGATCTGCAAAGTCCTCCAAGGGTAGGCGTTTGGCGCGTCCCTGTTGGGTCAGGATCAGCAAAAATTTGTCCGTCTGGTCATCTGGCAGAATGAAGCTGCCAATAATGCCTGTGGGATCACTTTGGGCGGCGGCGGGCAGCAGGGTGATCAGGGGGGCACCCTTCGATCGCGCTGTTCCCGGTGGCACATCCCCGACTTTGACAGCGTAGGCTTTGCCGCTGCGGGTGACGGCGACCAGACTATTGCCCGTCGTCGTGACATGGGTTTGCACCGGGAAATCTTCCCCGTCCGCCAGCGTTGCCGAACCTTCACCCGTCCGATTTTTTGTCTGCCGCTGAAAGGCTTTCATCGTCAATCGCCGCGCATAGCCCCGCTGCGTAATTTCCAGCACCGTATCCTCAGCGACTTCTGGCTCCTCTTCAAACAGCGGCAGTATCACCCCGTCACCCTCGCCAGCGTCCGCTTTCTTCGCTCCTGACTCCTGGCTCCTGACTCCTGACTCCT
>JAIXVO010000102.1 GCA_027482985.1 Cyanobacteriota bacterium | reverse complement strand
TAGTACTCGGCGGTGAAAATTTAAAAACCGTCGCGCAAGTGGCTCCCTTGGACGACGGCGGTAGAGATATTTCCAGCCCTTACCTCAGAGGATGATGTTCGGCCAAGAGTTTTTCGACCTTGGCCTCATCAATGCGGGCGGTAACCTGCTTACCTTCGTGGAGATCGCGTACGGTTTTAGCCAGGCTGGCGGTAGACCCTAGGGCAAATGCGGTGCCCATGCCCATATAGCCTTTGACCCAAGCATCGACGGGCAGGCAAATAATGCCCAGAGATAGGCCGCCCACGGACAGGACAAACGCGGCCCAGGTTTGCACGACCCAGGCTTGGCTGTGGTTAGGGGGACGATGAAGCGAGTTCATAGGTTGGCTCCTGGTATGAGTGAGTGACCACATCAACCCTAGACAAGTATCCGGTCGGAGCCTCTTCGGTGGAGACAGTTTGCCAAATGCCCCACTCCCTCGGCGATCGGAGACCATCCACAACGGCGGTTTGGCGACGGACACAACTCTGTTGAAATCCCCGTTTTCGAGACCGATCAGGCGGGTGCAGGGCCGCTAGGGCCGTCAGGCGGGCTGCCTCGTCTATCGACCAGTTGGGCGATTGACCCTTGCCCAACTGGTCGATAGACGAGAGTCCAGGGATATCCGCAAACCAGGACTCCCTATAATGAACGGTACCTATCCACCGGGGTCAGCCCTTGATCTGAGGGGCGATCGCCCTCGGCCCAGGGGTTTCAGTCATGTTTGCAGGAGCGATCTGGAGTGAAAAAGAACGACTGCCGACGGGTTTACGGCCAACACCGCTGGCTTCTAGCGGGGGTATCGCTCCTGGTGGCCCTCCTGCTGGGGGTGTCCGCCGCCGGGGCCCAGACACCGCCCGAGGAGCCGGGGCCTGTCCCCGCGATTTCAGCCCCTCAGCCTCCCCTGCGCATTGCGACCCGGCTGATGCGCCCCGACGCCTTTGAGGAAAATGGCCAAATGGTCGGGTTTAGTGTTGACCTAGCTCGGGCGGTGGTCGAGCAGATCGGAGGTGGCCAGCCCCAGCGGCCCATTGAGATTGAGACCTACCCTGGCGTGCCGGAGATCTTAGCGGCGATTCGCTCTGGGGCGGCGGATCTGGGGGTCGGCACGATCGCCCTGACCAGCCAGCGCGAAGGCGAGTTCGACTTTTCCCATCCCATTCTGTCGGCGGGGTTACAGATTATGGTGCCGGCTTCGCTTCAGCAGACCCGACAGCCGATGCAAGAAATTCTCAGCCGCATGCTCCAGCCCGACCTGGTCAGGCTATCGAGCATAGTCCTTCTGCTGATGCTGATTCCAGCCCACGTGCTCTGGTACTTTGAGCGCAGCAACCGGGAAGGAGTGATTGAAAGCAGCGCTTACATTCCCGGCATTTTCCAGGCCCTCTGGTGGACATTTCTAGCCCTACTGGGCCAGGCCGAAGATATGCCCAATGGCCCCGTCGGTAAGCTAGTGGCCGTATTCTGGGTATTTGTCGGCATTATTTACGTCACCTACTTCACCGCCGGGCTCACCGCTGAGTTAGCGGTTCAGGAAATCCAGGGCAATATTCAAAGCCTCAGCGACCTCCAAAATCGCCCGATCGCACTGGTGGCCGATGAGGGCGGGATCGAGTATTTAGAGGCCCAAAACGTTCGGCAGATCACCCGCTTTACCCAGCCTGAGGCGGCCTACGCGGCCCTTAAGGCCCAGCAGGTCGAAGCCATGGTTGCCCCGCGCCCGCTGCTGCTCTACTTTGCCGACTACGAACCCGATCTCCAGTTTCAGCTGGTGGGGGCCCCCTTTTTCGACCAGTTCTATGGGGTCGTCATGCCCGAGGGTAGCCCCTACCGCACCCCGATCAACCGGGCCATTTTGACCCTGCGAGAAACCGGTGCCTATGGCAAAATTTATCGCCAATGGTTTGGCGTCGATCCCTAATCCGCCCTAATCTACCCCTAATCTCCAGGATGTGTCTGCACGGGACGGCGTGGCTAGAGACTGTCAACCGGCTTCACTCTCCAGAATTTCCCTCGCTTCGTGCAGCCGTTCCAGGTGGTTTTCCTCCAGCACCGGGTAGGCCAAATTTAGGGATTTCAGCTTTTGGTAGATCAAGTTAGCCACCGCCAGGCGGGTAAACCACTTGTTGTCGGCTGGAATAATATGCCAAGGGGCCCAGGCCGTGCTGGTGTGGGTAAACAGGTCTTCGTAGGCGGCCATGTAGTCTTCCCAGTAGCCTCGCTCGTTGACATCGGCGACGGAAAATTTCCAGTTTTTTTCGGGGCGATCGATGCGTTCCAAAAAGCGCTGCTTTTGTTCCTCCTTAGACACATTGAGGAAGAACTTCATCACCAAAATGCCGTTGCTAACTAGGTACTTCTCAAAGTTGTTGATCTCCTCAAACCGCTGCTTCCAGAGGTCTTTGCCCTTGGTGCTGGGGGGAAGTTGTTGCCGGTCGAGCAGTTCGGGGTGCACCCTGACCACCAGCACCTCCTCGTAGTAGGAGCGATTGAAAATACCGATATTGCCGCGCTCGGGCAGAGCTTTGAACGATCGCCACAGGTAGTCGTGGTCTAACTCTTCGGTGGAGGGCTGCTTAAAGCTGTACACCTGGCACCCCTGGGGGTTGATCCCTGACATCACATGCTTGATAGTGCTGTCTTTACCCGCGGCATCCATGGCCTGAAAGATCAGCAGCAGGGCATAGGTGTTTTGAGCGTAGAGGATGTCCTGGTAGCGGGCTAGCTCTTCAACGCCTTGCTGCAACAGATCTTTGGCGGCTTTTTTCTTCAAGTCGCCGGTAAAGCTGGGGTCAAAGTTTTTGAGTTTGACCGGGCTACCCGGCTTGACCAACATGGATTTGGGGTTCAGGGCAGCAGGCAACGGTTGGGGTTCCATGGACAGGAGCGGTATAGGGTCATCCTTCCCCTCTGGGGAGGGATTTAAAGCATAGCCAACCTGGGTGACGCCATCGCTCACTCCGTCTCAACCCTTAACCATTCCCACCCCCACGGCAGTGTCGACGCTTTGGCCATCCCCCATTTTTGTCCCTGTGGCCGGGGTTACGTCAGAATTGAGGATATGGGTGGGGATATCGATCACAGCGGGAGGCAAAACCATGGCCACAGGGTCTTACTTTACCGGGTGCGCCGTGTGGGCGTTTAAGGATTGGGTGGGGGAGTTCTACCCTCGGGGCAGCAAAGCCGGAGATTTTTTGCGCCTCTACGGCGATCGCATGACCGCCGTAGAGGGCAACACCACCTTCTACTCCATGCCCGACGCTAAAACCATCGATCGCTGGGCGGCTACCATGCCACCGGGGTTTCGGTTTTGCCCCAAGCTGCCGCGAGCCTTTTCTCACCAGGGCAAGCTGGTGCCCTGGGTGGCCGATTCCCACCGCTTTCTACAGACCCTAGCGCCCCTGGGAGACCGGCTGGGGCCCTTGTTCATTCAGCTGCCGCCCACCTACAGCCCCGACTCCATGGCTGACCTGCGCGAGTTTTTGACCCGCTGGCCCCGATCCCAGTCTCCCATTGCCGTGGAAGTGCGCCACCTGGCCTGGTTTGCCGAGCCCCACGCCACCCGCCTCAACCAAATGCTGACGAGCCTGGGCGTGGGTCGGGTGCTGCTGGATACGCGCCCCATCTACGACTGCATCGATACCCCCGACGACGATCCCCAGATTGGCTCAGAGCGGAAGAAGCCCAAGGTGCCGCTTCAGCCTGAGCTAACGGCCGCCTTTACCATAGTTCGCTATATCAGCCACCCGGATCTGGCCTACAACCAGCCCTATATTCAGGCCTGGGTGCCCCGGCTGCATCAGTGGTTAGAGGCCGGCACCGACATTTATTTCTTTGCCCACTGCCCCCAGGAGGCCAAGTCGCCAGCGGTGGCCCGAGCGGTCTACCACCAGCTCCAGCAGGCCGGGGCCGATCTACCCGACCTGCTTTGGGATCAGATCGAAACGCAAAGGGCCGAGGAAGATGCCTCCTCGGCCCAGCTTAGTTTGTTTGGATGATGACTGAAAGCGAAGGGGACATAGCCCTAATCGTTTTCCCAGTCTTCTCGGCCCATCAGGTCACCAACGCGATCGCGCAGTAAGAAACCCGAAGACTCTAGTTCGGTTTCTACCACGGCCCACTCACGAGCGGGAATATGGCGGCAAAGGGTATAAATGGGCTGTTGACGACTCACCGCACCCTTTTGAACCAGCTGCCGGGCCTCGTCGCGAATGATATCGATGGAGTAATGGAGGGACTGTAGCATGCCTAAAACCCAGTAACGACGGAGGAGCTGTATAAGACAAGAGTCCCATCAGCCAGACAAGAATCTTTAGATTCCGTATCCCAGTTTACTGTTAAGTTTTAGGATTTGGCTACTCAGCTCAGCCTTATTCTCCCCTTAAACTTCCGGTTGTGCCATTAACAAATGCTGTGATTTTGCCCGCCAGTGCGCTCCAGACTGTAACGGGGCTGTAATAGATCGGCGGGGACAGGGGGGTAGGGGACAGGGGACAGGGGACAGGATTTCCTGGTTTAAGGAGATTTTGGGGCAAGAAGATCCTTCCCTGTAGAGGCGCAGGGCCTGCGCCCTTGAGGGTCTCCCCGGCCTTTAGGGGCAGAATAACCGGATCCGGTATCAGGTAAGATTATTTTGGCCAAATTCAGGAAAAAAGAGCTATCTCCCTGACTTGCACCCATTTTCTTCATTTTAAGGACGATCGCTATGGTCAAAGTGGCTTTTATCACCGGCGGAGCCAAGGGCATTACGGCTCGATAGGGGCTAGAACGTCGGTACAGAAACCCAGTCTCTCGGCCAGAATGCAAGTCATATCGTTAGCGCAGCGGCGAAGAAACCGGTTTTTTAGCCATACTGTACCGGTGCTCTAGGGGCTATTCAAGCTTCTTCCTTAGGGATACATCAGGGGATACACGACTAACCCAACCACCGCCGCGATCGCCACAATCAACGGCTCAGGTAGCTTTTTGCCAAATTTCCAGAGGGCGGTCAGGGTAATCAGCCCAATCAAAAGCGTCGGAATGTCGTGGAGGGATTGTCGCCCTAGGACCACGACTGCCCCTGCGATCGCCCCGGTTGCCGCCACGGTCACCCCAGTCACGAAGGCAGAGATGCCAGGGTTTTTGCCATGCTTTCTGAAATAGGGGGCGGGGATAATGGTCAGCAGGTAGCAGGGAATAAACATTGCGATCGCCGCCACGCAGGCTCCGGGGAACCCGGCCACTAAAAACCCAATAAAGCCCGTAGTAATCACCACCGGGCCAGGGGTGATCATGGCCACTGCTACGGCATCTAAAAACTGCTGAGCGTCAAGCCATTGGAAGTCATTAACAACTCCTCCATACAGGAAAGGAATAATGGCTAGACCGCTGCCAAAAACAAACGATCCTGCCGTCGCAAAGAACAGGAAAATTTGCCCCAGCAGGGCGGGCGTTGCACTAGGTACGGTCGCCAGAAGGGGTATAAATGGAACCACCACAAAACTATTGAGCCGGTTTGACTTAAACCACCGTTTGGGCGGAGCTTTGATCAGCCAAACCAGCGCTCCCGCCCCTAAAATGAGTTCTACCCGTTCCGATTGGGTGATGACGGTTGTGGCCGCATTCACCAGATAAATACCCCACAACAACCAATCTTTTCCCACCGTTTTTTGGGTTAGCTTATAGGCGCTAATCGCTATAATGCCGATCACCGCCGCCCCTACGCCGTAAAAGACCGCCTGCATCCAACTGAGTCCGCCATAGAGGGTGTAGGCCCAGCCCAGGGCGACCACCATCAAAAACGATGGCAAAACAAAGGCCAGACCGACTAGGGCCGAGCCTGGAATGCCGTAGTGTACATAGCCCATATAAAATCCCAGTTGCGCCGCCAGGGGGCCAGGGGCCACCTGGGCAAGGGTTAACCCCTCCTGATAGCCGGTTTCAGAAATCCATTGTCGTTCTTCTACCAAGTCTCGGTGCATGTAACCCACGAGGGCAATGGGCCCACCAAAACCCAAGGCTCCCAACTTTAAAAAATACCGGATGAGTTGTTTTAAGGAGTAGGTGGGTGGGTCGATAGTCGCTGGAGTGGGGTTCATCCTCTAAGCCTCGCGAGTAGGGTTTTTGGGGGCTATGGTCGTTGTAATTCTGGCTTTAGATGCACTTTTTAGACAATCCGTATATAGACCTTCGAATAAAGCAATGCCGTGGGCTTCCAGCTCAGCATCTGTAAAGTTGCCTAACAACCAGCCGCGCAGGATCGCGTCAATACCAGCCATTTGGGGATGCAGATATAGGCCATCGCGCAGATCAATTTCATGGACAATTTCCTCCAAAACCTGCAAGCCAGCGTCTTCTATCTCAAAGGCTTTCGCCATCACTTCAAAGGTGCACAAATTGCCCTGGTGCTGAAATTTACCGGAGTCCATATCAAAGGCAACCTCGCCATCTTGGGGTGTTTTGCCGTAACGAATGATAGCGGCGGGGTTGATGAACCGTCGGATTAGCCAGATGCAGGCGAGGCGATC
>JAIXVO010000696.1 GCA_027482985.1 Cyanobacteriota bacterium | reverse complement strand
CTTATCCTGATTTAGTCAAAGCGATAGAAGAAGCCTTTGATCAGGTTTCTCTCAAAGATATTCACGGATGGTTTACGCACTGCTGTTACTGTACCTCAGCAGACTAGGAAACGCTATAGGCACTCTTCATAATAAGGAGAGCCGCTTCATGGATATGTTGATCCAAGCTCTTAAGAATGGGAAATTATGTGTAGTAGATATCTCTCAGATGAGAGGTCAGCAAGGACTCATTTTATCAAGCTTAATTCTTAGGAAAATATTTGACCATAATCAAGATCAGTTCACGGAGGCAGTTCCTGAGACCATTCCGGTTTTAGCAGTGGTTGAAGAAGCTCAAAGTGTGTTAAATGCCAAGTCTGTAGCCGCTGAGCCATATATTGAATGGGTTAAAGAAGGACGAAAGTATGATTTGGGTGCTGTTTTAATCACACAGCAACCAGGCAGTATCCCTAATGAAATTCTTAGTCAAGGTGATAATTGGTTTATTTTTCACCTACTTTCTGCAGGAGACTTGAAAAACATTAAGAATGCGAACTCACATTTTAGTGACGATATCCTAAGTGGACTTCTCAACGAACCTATCCCGGGGCAAGGGATTTTTTGGAGTTCTTCTGGTGGAAAGCCTTATCCTGCAGGCATAAGAGTCTTGTCCTTTGAGAAAACTTACGAGATGCAGGATCATAATTATGATCGTCCTTCACCAAAAACATTTGCCAAAATTCTAAAAGATAAACATCCGCCTATAGATGCCTCAACTGGTGAGGTAGATCAATTAGTTGCTCTGCGTCTTAAAGCAGCGGAAGAGTTCCGTCAAGATCAAAAATTAATGAGCGATCTGAAAAGCCATGAAGGTGTTGCTTGGGGTAGATTGAAAGCTCGAATTCTTGAATTGTTGCCAGAAGATATTTTAGAGAGAAGTCAGAGAGCCTTTGACATGGTTAAACCTACATTAAACGAGTTGTTTGGAGATAAGCGTTGGGAAAGCTTTAAGAGGGATCAAACCACTTATGTGAGATGCAAGGATATTTGAAGGTGCTGTTGTGATATATGTGCATGTCAACCCCAATGCACCCGACATTCCGCAGGTTGCTCTAAATTTTTCGAGAATCAGTTCAAACGAACTAAAAGCCCTTCAGTTAACTAGTGGTTTTCTGCGTATAGCTCTGAATGTATGTGTTGAAAGGCGTACTAGATCATCTTGGAAAAGCGGTATTTATAAAATTGCAAAAAACTCCTGCAACCCTGTTGTATTTCGGCTTCATTCCAGATATAAGCTTGGGCAGCATCGTCCTCCACCTCTGGCAGAATAATCAGATTTCTAAGCACCCTGCTGCCTGTTGCGAATGCGATCCTTGACGGCTTCCCATGAACTGCCTGCATCAGGATTTTGTAAGTAGGCCCGCTTTCTCTTTGCCAGTTCTACCTTTTGCCAATCAAGCATGGGGATTTGCTCTGGAACCTCGGCAATACTGTCCCATAAATCTTCTAAAAGCTGCAATTTTTCCGCGAGGGTTAACTCAAAGACTTGAGTAAACTCTGTATTCATGCTGCCCCCGGCAAGGATGGGAATGTGTTGCTGATAGTTTAACACTGACAGCGCGATCGCCCATTTAGTATGGTTTAGCAGCGAATTGATGGCGCAGCCGCAAGGCCAGAAAGGGGCATCGTAACTGCTACTCACCAGCCAGTTTGGGCAGCGATGCTCAAGGCGATCGCGGTTGGGGCAAATAATTGAACCAAGTTCGCAGGCTTGCGCTAGAGTCATTGAAGATTTTTGTGTGCAATGCCCGCCATGACGGATTCTGCCTCTTCTGAAAGCCCCACTTCTGCCGATTTGCTCAGCGATTTACCAGAACGGTTGGTGAAGTACAAAGTCCGGTATGCTCACCATCGGGATGTGCAGCGGGAAGCCCTGACACCGATGATGCGGCATTATGTGGAACTGAAGGATCAGTATCCCCATGCCCTGTTGCTGTACCGGATTGGGGATTTTTACGAGACTTTTTTTCAGGACGCGATCGCCATTTCCCGCGAACTGGAAATTGTGTTGACGGCCAAACACGCCGGGGAAGAAATTGGGCAGGTGCCGCTGGCGGGGATTCCCCATCATGCGCTCGATCGCTACTGTGCGTTGTTGGTGGAACAGGGCTACGCCGTGGCGGTGTGTGACCAGACGGAAGATGCCACGGAAGCGCAGGGGCGGCTGGTGCAGCGGGAAGTGACGCGGGTGATTACGCCAGGGACGGTGTTGGAAGAAGGGATGTTGAATGCCCGGCGGAATAATTTTCTGGCGGCGGTGGTGGTGGCGGGTACCCATTGGGGTTTGGCTTACGCGGATGTGTCCACCGGAGAATTTCTGACGACGCAAGCCGAAACGCTGGAGCAATTGACGCAGGAATTGATGCGACTGCAACCCGCTGAGGTGCTGGTGCCGACGGATGCGCCCGACCTGGTGAGCCTGTTGCGACCGGGGGAAAAGTCGGAGCAACTCCCGACCTATTTGCCGTCCCAGTTTTGCTATACGCTGCGATCGCAAGCGCCGTTTGTGCTGACGGAAGCGCGATATCGGTTGTTGCAACGGTTCAAGGTGCGATCGCTGGAGGGGATGGGCTGCGAACAGATGCCGCTGGCGGTGCGAGCAGCGGGGGGCTTGCTGGAATACCTGGAAACGACCTCGGAGCGGGGAGTGGGCGAACCGAACACAAAATCTTCCCTGGTGGGGCGACAACATTCCGCCTTGCAACCCGTGCCGTTGCAATTGCTATGTACCTACACCCTCACCGAATTTCTGACGATTGATCACCAAACCCGCCGCAATCTGGAAATTACTCAAACGGCGCGGGATGGCACTTATCATGGGTCGCTGCTGTGGGCGTTAGACCGGACGGTGACGGCGATGGGCAGTCGGGCGTTACGGCGGTGGTTGTTGCAACCGTTGCTCAAAGTGGCGGACATCACGGCGCGGCAGGACACGATTGAAGAACTGGCGAGTAATAGCTTTTTGCGACAGAACGTGCAGAAGGTGTTGAAGCAGATTTATGACCTGGAACGGTTGGCGGGACGGGCCGGATCGGGGACAGCCAATGCGCGGGATCTAGTGGCGATCGCGGACTCTTGTGAACGGTTGCCGGATTTAGCCGATGTGGTGGCGAAGGCGAGATCGCCCTATTTAGCGGCATTACAGACCGTATCGCCAGATCTGGAGGAATTAGGGCATCGGTTGCATGATCATCTGGTGGAAAATCCGCCGCTCACCCTGACGGAAGGCAATTTGATGCGGGCGGGGGTGAATAGCCAACTGGACACTTTGCGGCGACAGGTGGAAGACGACCAGGAATGGATCAAAAATCTGGAGGCGATCGAGCGGGAGCGGACGGGGATTCCGACGCTGAAGGTGGGCTATAGCAAGACGTTTGGCTATTACATTAGTATCTCCAAGGCGAAAGCCACGCAAGCACCGCCGGAATACGATCGCCGCCAAACCTTGACCAACGAAGAACGCTACATTACGCCGGAACTGAAGGAACGGGAAAACCGCATTTTCAACGCCCGCGAAGCCCTCAACCGGATGGAGTATGACCTGTTTGCCGAGTTGCGGACGGAAGTGGGCGATCGCGTGGAACTGATTCGCTCGGTGGCGCGACAGGTGGCGGCAGCGGATGTCCTCTGTGGCTTGGCAGAAGTGGCGGCAATCCAGGGCTACTGTCGTCCGCAAATTACGTCTACCCGCGAAATTTCCATCCTGGAGGGTCGCCATCCTGTCGTGGAGCAATCCCTCCCCGCTGGCTTCTTCGTCCCAAATTCCACGGAATTGGGGAATAAACACCGGATGTCAGAGGGCTTCAAGACCTCCGACAACTCAGACCCCGATCAAAACCCGCCCTTCCCAGAGTCCCCCGATTTGATTATTTTGACAGGACCGAATGCTAGCGGCAAAAGTTGTTATTTGCGGCAGGTGGGGCTGATTCAACTGCTGGCGCAAATGGGGAGCTATGTGCCCGCTCAGGCGGCGAGGTTAGCGGTGTGCGATCGCATTTTTACCCGCGTCGGTGCAGTGGATGACCTAGCGACGGGACAATCGACGTTCATGGTGGAAATGAATGAGACGGCGAATATTTTGAATCATGCCACGCCGCGATCGCTCGTATTACTGGATGAAATTGGGCGGGGGACGGCGACGTTTGATGGCCTGTCGATCGCCTGGTCAGTGGCGGAATATTTAGCCACCGAAATTGGGGCGCGGACGATCTTTGCGACGCATTATCACGAACTCAATGAACTGGCATCCATTCTGCCCAATGTCGCCAATTATCAGGTGATGGTAAAGGAAATGCCGGATCAAATTGTGTTTCTGCATAAAGTCCAACCCGGTGGTGCCGATCGCTCCTATGGCATTGAAGCCGGACGCTTGGCAGGTCTGCCGCCCTCTGTAATTCAACGGGCGAAACAGGTGATGACGCAGATTGAAAAACACAGCAAAATCGCGATCGGACTCCGCAAAACAGGTCAGGAAAAATCCGTGAAGGAGAAACCGGGGAAGGCTGCTTACACTGCGATCGTAGCCAGTGAGGAGCAATTGGATATTTTTAATTAAGCTCTCCAATAAACCACGGGCGATCGCACTTCCTAGCCTCAGTACGCCTAAACCTCATCAACTTAAAGGCAATTCAATGCAATTGATTGCGATTTGTTAAAAAATCTTGCAGCGCGGGAATGCTAAGACTATCGCTTTCTCCCCTCTCGCGATCGCAGCAACGCCCATTCAATTGATAGGAATCACTCCGGGTTATGAATAAAACGTTTACTCAAGAATTACAAGACGCGGAAGGGCGCTATTTGTCCAATACCGAACTCCTGACGCTCGACCAGTATGCCCAGTCCTACTCAGCACGGGTCACTGCCTATGCCTACGTTGAGCGCTACGCCAACCAGTTAGTGGCTCAAGCCTTGCAACAATTAGCGCAAACCGATGGACCAACGGTGCAACTGCATGGGCACTTATGCCAGCGGGATATGGGCGATGTGTTACGACTCAGTGCCAGAGCGATTTTGATGGATAACCCGGAAGACTTCCAGGATTTCGTCTTGTGGATGCAAAACATGATGCGCGCCGTTAAGAAAGAAGCCCAGTCCGCCAAAGCCTATGGCATTTTGCAGGCTGTCATTCAAACCCAGTTGCCCCCGGATGCCGCCACCTTGATCAACGCCCACTTGCAACAAGTCATCGACAGTCTCCTGATGCTGGCTTAAAACTTCCCATCCAGCGCTGTCTCAAACTGCACCTGAAATACATCGGCAAACGCGATCGCCACCCGCTGTTGCACTTCCGCCAGTTGAATCTCCGG
>JAIXVO010000701.1 GCA_027482985.1 Cyanobacteriota bacterium | reverse complement strand
TGGGGCGAAACGGGAAACTAACTTATTGACGTTGGGCGATCCCACGCGCGAAACCGTGGATTTGCAACTGACGACTTTGAATGCGGCGCGGGTGCGGATCAATCAAGTGGCGCGGGTGAGTATGATTGGGCCGAATGCGAAGACGTTTACCGGACGGGTTTTGAGTTTATCGCCCCAGGCCGCGGCGCGAAAATCGGAAGACGGATCCGGGGGGGGACAATCGCAAGCCAAAGTGAATGCGACCGTGGCCCTCGATCGCCCCACGCAAGTTTTGATTCCCGGCAGTCAGGTGAGTGTCGAGATTATCCTGAAACAGCGGCGGCAAGTGGTGACGTTGCCCCTGGATGCCATTCAACAACTGGAGCAAGACCCGTATGTGTGGGTGCGGAATCGGGCGGGACAGGCAGAACCGCGATCGGTCAAATTGGGCTTACAAAGTTTGACGACGGTGGAAGTGTTGTCCGGTTTGCAGGTGGGTGAAAAGGTGGCAGTCCCCGCCCCGAATCAAACCCTGACTCCAGGCACCCCGTTGCAAACTGCCCCCACCCCGCCAGATCTGCCCCTCGCGACCCCGTAAAGTATGGCGATTTCCCTCCCCGATTTGTTGAAACTGACCTGGCGATCGCTGCAAAGTGATTGGGTGCGATCGGGCTTAACTGGGTTGGGCGTGTTTATGGGCGTGGCGGCGGTCAGTGCCACCCTCAACATTGCCGACATTACCCAGGCGCAAATTGACCAAAAGCTGGCGGAGCGCGATCGCCCCTTCACCATGCCCTACCTTGATCCAGAGAGCGGGTTTGAGTGGCCGGAGTTGACGGCGGAAGATGAAGTGGCACTCCGGCGATCGATCCCCGAAATTCGAGCCATTAGCAGCATTACGCGGATCTGGTCATTGCGGACAGTGCAATTTGAAGGCACCGATGTGTCGGAAGTGCAAACGATTGGGGTATCTCAGAACTACATTGACACCACCGGGCGGCGCATCGTGCAGGGGCGCTTTTTCAACTCGACCGACTTTACCCAATACCGCCCCGTGGCGATCGTCGATCAAAAATTAGCCGCCACGCTGTTTAAGCAACACTCGCCCTTGAATCAGTCTATTTATACTGCCGGGAATCGGCTGACGGTGGTGGGGGTGGTGGAAACGAAGACGGAAGGGCAGGAATATATGCGAACGTCGGGGATGTTGTGGCTGCCGAAACCATTGGCGGAAAGCTTCACCCAGTATCCTTGGCGAATGCTGCAAATTGCGCCCCATCAGCTAGAACAGATGCCCGTGATGGCGACCAAAGTGAAGCAAGTTCTGGAAAAACGGTATCCCCATGCGACCGCATTCACCTCTGGTAATGCCGATGATTTGGTCAAAGAACGGGAGTTACATCAAACCTCGGCCCGCGCCTTAGCCATTGTGGGACTGATTGCCCTCGGCATTGGCGGCGTTGGGATTGCCAATATCACGATCGCCGCCGTCCTGGAGCGGACGAAGGAAATCGGCTTGCGGCGGGCGATCGGCGCAACGCGGGGCGAGATCATGCTGCAATTTATTCTGGAGTCCGTGATCTTGAGTGTGTTGGGCGGGGTGGCCGCGATCGCGACGGTGCATGGCATCACTCAACTGACCACCACAACCCTCGTTCGCGCCCCCTATCTCTTTTCCTGGCACAATGCCGGGTTATCCATGAGTGCGGCGATCGGGGTGGGCGTTGGTTCCAGCTTTTTCCCAGCGTTGCGAGCGACCCAAATTAATGTCGTGACGGCGTTGCGAGAGTAATCTGAAGTGCAGGAGGCGGCAGAATGGATTTAACGAAAATCAAGTTCAGCAGTGTCATGTTCCTGATCCTGATAGCGCTTTCAACCTCACCAGTAGTGGCACAATCAGAGCCAGTCTCACCTGCCGTGAAACCGACTCCCACACCCGCGATCGCATCACCCCAGAAATTGGTGACGCTAACCTTATCAGAGGTGATTCAGATTGTCCGGCAATCGAATCGAGAACTGAAAAATGCCCAACTCGATCGCATTGTGCAGCAACAGGAATTAGTCGAAGCCGAAAGTGTGTTCAATCCCCGGTTTATTCCCTCTGTCCGGGTCGGTGTCACGCGGGGGGCGGCAATCGGAGCCACTACTCCCCGCCTGCTGCCTGTGGTCGGGGTCACGCCCCGCTCGACTGCCCCCGTCTCAGTCCCATCGCTGGTAACGGGGAATGGGCGAACCGTCACCCTGAATGAGCAAACCGTCTTCAACACCGATGCCCAGGTGCAGGCCCAACTGCTAACTCGCATTGGCACCATTTTTCAGGTGACGGGAGAGCCATTATCTGACTTCCCGTTGAGTGTGACCATTTCCCAACCGCTGTTACGAGGGTTTGGCAGAACCGTGAATGAAGCGCCCGTGAAAGTGGCGCGATTAGCCAATACGAAAGGCGAATTGACCCTCCGCCAAACTCAAATTAATAAAATTACGGAAACGATTACGGCCTATCGTGAGTTATACGAGCAACAGGAAACGGTGCGCATTCAGGAAACGGCTTTAGCGAATCGTCGTTATCAGTTGCAAGTGACGACGGCTCTGGTGAAGGCGGGGCGACGGGCGCGGGCAGATCTGGTCGATATTGAACAAAGTTTGGCAGAAGGGGAACGGCAACTGCTCCGCGATCGCAACCAATTGCTGTTAGCCAACTCGGTACTGCTCCGCCTGATGGATACCCCCGACACCTACCTGATTCGCGTCACCCCGGACAGCATTGCCACCCTGATTCAAGCCGCGATCGCGCGATCGCAAACATTGGATCGAGACCAGCTCTTGCAAACCGCCTATCAATCCCGTCCCGATTACTTACAAGCAAAATTAGACATTGAAACGGAACAATTGAATCTTATCGGCGCTCAGGATCAGCAACGGTGGGGCTTAGACCTGCAAAGTAATACCACCGTCGGCACCACCTCCCAAACGTCTGCCAGCCTGGTGTTGTCCCGTGAATTCGGGAATGTCAACCGGAGGACAGACGTGCAGCGGCGACAGGTTGGCATTCAAAAAAATACCAATCGCTTACAACAACTTACGCTGACGATTCAAACCGAGTTAGACAATCAATTGCAAACGATTCTTGCCTTACAACAGCAAATCACTGCTGCCCAGCAAGCCAGTCAATTAGCCCAACAACAATTAGCGATCGTGCAAGAACGGTTTAAACGCGGTAAAACCATCATTTTTGAAGTTACCCAAAAAGAAGAAACACTGACGCAAGCACTCAATAGCGAACTGCATACCAGGCTCGATTTTTGGATCGCCGTCACTCAACTCGATCGCATCCTTGGTACCACTTTATCTGCCTGGTAATCACTGTTCTAGTCAGCATCATAATCATGACTGGAGTGGTGAGACAAGCTTGAAGATGGGCATTAGCCTCTGTGTTTCGACTTCGCTCAAGACTCGGTTAGCTGTGGGTTGAACTTCGGCCTGAGCGCTCAGTTGCCCGCGAGCCGAAACCCATTTTCTAATGCACAAAATTAGCCTTGTCGTACCAGTAAGGTGCCGTTAGCGATGGAGGGTTGATCGCCCTGATCATTGTGATGCATTCTGCCCATGGGTAGACGTGAGGCGATCGCATTCTCCTTACGATTGGGAGAAACAGCACAGTTTGGAACCATGACCCAGCAGTTTCACAAAGGCGATCAAGTGGAATGGGATGCTTCCGGCGGCACCGTTCGGGGTGTCGTGAAAGATATTATCACAGCGCCAACTGATTTCAAGAATCATCATTTTGCTGCCTCCAAGGAACACCCTGAATATCGGGTGGAAAGTGAGAAGAGCGGCAAGACCGCCATTCACCGCGCTGAAGAACTCCGCAAAGTGGATGCTTGAAAGGGGGGGATGTCGGTCAGAGGGGCGATCGCTGCACTGACCCATGGTGATCGCCCAACACCAGTGCGCGGAAGCTGTGTACGGTACCATTGAGATGATGGCAGCAAATCAGTGGCTTCCTGGGCAGGGCGGCATGACTGCCTAGTGTTTCCTTTGCGGAGTGTGGGGTCATGGCGGAACGAGTTTATGATGTGGTGCTATATGGTGCCAGTGGCTTTGTCGGCCAACAAACAGTCCAGTATTTTGCGCGGCAGGCCACTCCAGCAGGGTTGCGCTGGGCGATCGCGGGACGGAATCCGCAAAAGTTAGCGGCAGTCAAAACGGCGGTGGGCGTGGACGTGGACGTGCTGGTGGCCGAGAGTCAGGATGCGGCGGCACTGAGCGCGATCGCGGCCCAAACGCGGGTTGTTCTCTCAACCGCAGGCCCGTTTGCGCTGTATGGCACGCCGTTGGTGGCCGCGTGCGTGCAGCACCAAACCCATTACGTCGATATTACGGGTGAGACACCCTGGGTCAAAACCTTGATCGATCACTATCACGCTTCAGCGGCGGCGACGGGCACCCGGATTATTCCCTGCTGTGGGTTCGACTCGATTCCGTCGGATCTGGGAGCGGATTTGCTAGTGCGGTATGGGCAACGGGAATGGGGCCTGTCCTGTGAGACGGTGACGGCCTACTTTCAACTGGCGGGCGGCTTGAATGGTGGCACGTTGGCCTCTGCACTCAACCTGTATGATGCCGGAGTAACAGCGCAAGTGGCCGATCCGTTTTTACTTAACCCTCCGG
>JAIXVO010000709.1 GCA_027482985.1 Cyanobacteriota bacterium | reverse complement strand
CTGGCAGCATCCCCGATGCATCTAAAGCCGCTTCCAAAGCTCGGCTCATCTGCTCACAATCATCCAACCCAGTTTCAGCTGCCTGATTCCGAATATCCACCCGCAAGACTGGCGGATTTTGGTTGGTCTGAAACACGGCTCCAACGACCTCTAAACCTAATGTGGCAGCAACGGGAGTTGCGAGATCAAGTATTTGTGGAACCAGTGGGTGAACCATAAAACCCCATCTAAAACAAAAAAGTGGGCGAAAACCCACCTCCCAGAAAGTCATTGCTTTCCTTAAAACCTGGAAGTCCTGCGAAACTTCGCAGTACATTTATCAGTTTAGCCTAACCCGTTCGGAAGTTGCAGAGATTTTTGCGGGAAAAAACTGAATTACCCGCTTGCTGATTTACGCATCAAGCCGCTAATATAGTAGACTGTGTTGATTTTTAGATCCTATCTATGCCTAAGCTAAAAACCCGCAAAGCGGCTGCTAAAAGACTCAGAGCAACTGGTTCTGGTAAAATTATGCGTCGCCAAACCAACAGAAGTCACTTGTTAGAACATAAAAGTGCTTCACGCCGACGACGTTTGGCGGGCGCTGTGGTCGTCAACGAGCGAGATGTACCCAAAGTGCATCTGATGCTCCCCTATCTATAAGTAAGCACACGCAGACATCCAGCTCATCGAATCAGCTCAGAGGTAACGTCAAATGGCACGGGTTAAACGCGGCAATGTTGCACGCAAGCGCCGCAAGAAAATTTTGAAACTGGCAAAAGGCTTCCGGGGTTCACACTCGAAGTTGTTCCGGACTGCCAATCAGCAAGTCATGAAGGCATTACGGTATGCCTACGCCGATCGCCGCAAGCGGAAGCGCGATTTTCGTCGGTTGTGGATTACTCGTATCAATGCGGCAGCTCGGCTGCATGGGATGAGCTACAGCCAGCTCATCGGCAGCTTGAAGAAGGCGGATGTGCAAATCAACCGCAAAATGTTGGCTCAAATGGCGGTGTTAGACCCGTCTGGGTTTTCCAAGGTGTTAGAACTGGCGCAGGCGAACAAATAACGGATTCGTTGGTGTGAAAAGGTTTCGGTCATCCCGACCACTGTTGATGCTCACGAGTTTGACGTTGAGCTTCGTTTTGCCTGGGTTTTTAGCTTTATCGCCTCCGTCTGTTGATGCGGCTGAATTAGCAGCTATTCGACAGCGGGGGCGTTTAGTTGTAGCGGTGAAAAATAATCTCCCACCGTTAGGATTTCGGGATGCGCAAGGGCGGCTGCAAGGCTTTGAGATTGACCTGGCACGGCAGATTGCCCAAGAGTTGCTGGGGGATGCCGCCGCGATCGAGTTCAAGCCCGTGTTGAACCAGGAGCGCTTTCAGGCGGTGCTGACCGGAGAAGTCGATCTGGCGATCGCCCAAATGACCCAAACTCCTTCCCGACTGCGCTTGTTTAGCTTCAGCCTGCCCTATTACCGGGATGGAGTGGCGATCGCCACCCGCACACCGACTCTACGGACAATCGCCGACTTAGCCGGACAACGCATCGCCGTGTTGAATGGCTCCAGTACCGTTGAAGTACTCCGCCGCCAAATTCCCACTGCCGTCTTGGTGCCCGTCGCGTCCTATCAAGCAGGGCAAACAGCTGTGGAAACGGGGCAAGCCGTGGCGATCGCGGCCGATGCGTCGATCCTGGCTGGGTTGGTGCGACAAGTGCCAGCCTATCGGTTGTTAACGCCTGTTCTGGCTGGGCAAAATTTGGCGATCGCTCTGCCTAAAGGTCAGCAGTATGAGGAGTTACGCCAGGAAATCGATCGTATCCTCACCCGTCTCTCTAATTCTGGTTGGTTAGAGGAACGTGCCACTTACTGGGGACTCCCACGGAACCGATCGTTTTAAGATAAGTTGGGGGCAGACTCCTCCAGTCGTGCTTGAGTAGAAACCGTTCCTATGAATCAAGATTTTCCCATCGTTTATTTATCGCTATTGATTGGGTTATTAGCCATTGCGAGTGTCTTCCTGATTCGGCAAATTGTGAAAACTCGCAAAACTGAAAATGCCCTCGGTCGCTTACAGAAGAAGCTTTCCAAAGAGAAAGGGACGGCGCAGGAATACTTTGAACTGGGCAGCATTCTCTTAAACAAGCGAGTTTATAGTCAAGCGATTACAGCCTTTCAGAAGTCTTTGAAATGTAGTGATTTACCCGCAGCCGAAAGCGCACTAGTCTACAACGCACTGGGATATGCCTATTTTGCGCAGGAGCAATACGATGTTGCAATTCGCCACTATAAGGATGCGCTGAAAGTGAATCCCGCCTATGTGACAGCGCTAAATAATTTAGGGCACGTCTATGAGCGGAAACAACTCACCAGTCAGGCGTTAGAGGTTTATGAGCAAGCCTTAGCTGCCGAGCCAGAGAATATGACCGCTAAACGGCGAGCTGAGTCCCTCCGAAAACGCTTAATTCCCTCGGCTTAACTTAGGTTGTGCGGCTAGCTGTAACATCTCTGCGATGCGTTACGGCTAGCGCCTAACAACATTACAGAGAAGAAATATTTAATTGCCAATTGACTTACTGGATGGATCGCAGTCGGGCGCGGTAGGCTACTCGGTCTAAGCCGTCGCCCCAATCGCCGCCT
>JAIXVO010000222.1 GCA_027482985.1 Cyanobacteriota bacterium | reverse complement strand
GTGCAGGAGTTCTGGAGCGCCTTGCTCTAAGTAGCGAATCGTAATTTGACTCACCATCTCTTGCGTTTCACCATCGGGCAGGGTGTAGTAGCGTCGTTCCGAGCGCCAATTTCCCACTGATTGTTGAAAGAATCCAGCAATCAGGTTTTCTTCGAGTTGTTGAGAGAGTAGCAATGCAGTCACGAAACGTAACCTCACAGAGTAGCGTTAAAGGTGTGATTCACTCAACGTGCCCAAGGTGTTCCACGCCAGCGTGAATCTTTACTTTTCTTAATGTTATCAGTTTCGTCAACGATTGCCTTGCCCCAAAAGGGGAATTTATTTTTCTGCCTTTAGACTGAAAAACGAGCATCCTTGACTTCCCTTGGGAGGATTATGGCCGCGAGATCCGTGCGGGACAGTCGCGATCGCTACTAACGTTTTCGTTACAAAAGGAAAAGGCGCACGAAGTACGCCTTTCAGAAATTATTAAGGGATGGTAAAAGTTTTAACCCCTTATTTCACAGCCGCCGCCTCGCGCGCCGCTGCTGCTTCATCAGGATGAATGCCCAACCGCGTGAGGTTGATCCGACCGCGATTGTCGATCTCTCGCACTTTCACGATTACTTCATCGCCCACTGTTACTTCATCTTCCACTTTGCCTACGCGGTAGTCGGCTAGTTGGGAGATGTGGATCATGCCTTCTTTGCCGGGAAGGAATTCCACAAACGCCCCAATGGGAATGATGCGAGTCACTTTACCCGCATAGACATCGCCTGCATTCAACTTGCGGGTCATGCCCTGGATGATGCCTTTGGCGCGTTTGGCCTTTTCGCCATCGACCGCCGAAATCGTGACGGTACCATCATCTTCGATGTCGATTTTGGCTCCCGTTTCTTCGGTAATCCCTTTGATGGTCTTCCCGCCGGGACCAATGATCATCCCGATCAAGTCGGGGTCGATCTTGATGGTCATGAGGCGCGGAGCATAGTCGGACAGATCGGCGCGGGGGGTATCGATCGCCTCCAGCATTTTGCCGAGGATATGTAAGCGCGCAGGTTTGGCCTGGTTAATGGCCTCCGCGATGACATCCATCGGCAATCCGGTGATTTTCATGTCCAGTTGCAGGGCGGTAATCCCGGTATCCGTCCCCGCCACTTTGAAGTCCATGTCGCCGAGGAAGTCTTCAATCCCTTGAATATCCGTCAGAATGCGGACTTCTTCCCCTTCTTTAATTAAGCCCATCGCCGCCCCGCTCACGGGTTTGAGGATGGGGACACCCGCATCCATTAAGGCCAGCGTGGAACCGGAAACGGAACCCATCGAGGTGGAACCGTTGGACGATAGCACTTCGGAGACCACCCGAATCACGTAGGGAAAATCGGCTTTGCTGGGCAACACGGGCAGCAGGGCGCGTTCTGCCAGGGCACCGTGACCAATTTCCCGCCGACCGGGCGATCGCGAGGGCTTGGTTTCTCCCACAGAGTAGGGCGGGAAGTTGTAATGGTGCAGATAACGCTTTTGTTCATCGGGATGCAAATCATCTAATTCCTGCGCATCGCCGGGGGTGCCCAGGGTCACCACTGACAACACCTGCGTTAGACCGCGATTAAACAATCCACTGCCATGCACGCGCGGTGGCAACACACCCGTTCGGCAAGAAATGGGACGGACTTGATCGAGTTTGCGCCCATCCACCCGCACCTTGTCGTCTACCACCTGACTCCGCATCAGCTTTTTCGTCACATCTTTGAAGACGTTGCTGAGGGCTTTTTCATTGGCGAGAGCGGCAACTTTCACCGGATCTTCTTCCGGCAGTTCCGCGATCGCGGCTTTGATCGTGTCTTTGACTTCATCCAGCGCCGCATCCCGTACATTCTTGTCGGGTTCAAAGCGGCCCAAAATTTCTTTGACTTGAGCGGTGGCGCGATCGCGGATGAAGTTTTCCAACGTTTCATCCAGTTCGGGCGGTTCTTCCCGCACGATCTCAATGCCCAATTCGGCAAGCAGATCCCGTTGTGCTTGAATCAAATCGCGCACAGCTTCATAGCCAAAATCGATCGCTTCAATCATGTCTTGTTCGGGCAACTGATTCGCGCCCGCTTCCACCATGATCACGCCGTCCGGGGAACCCGCCACGACTAAATCCAGATCGCCTTCTTCAATTTCTTTGTAGGTTGGGTTAATAATGAAATCATCCCCGACTAACCCTACCCGCACCGCTGCCATCGGCCCATTGAAGGGGATTTTCGCGAGCAAGGTGGCGATCGAGGCACCCGTCACGGCCAACACGTCGGGAGGGACGCGCTCGTCCATCGACATGGTGGTGGCAATCACCTGAATATCGTCCCGTAACCAACCGGGGAACAAAGGCCGTAACGGGCGGTCAATTAAGCGGCTGATCAGAGTCGCTTTTTCGGGGGGACGACCTTCTCGCCGTAAAAACCCACCAGGAATGCGACCCGCGGCATACATCCGTTCTTCGTAATCCACTAACAAGGGCAGAAAATCGATCCCTTCTCGCCCTGCGGCACGCGTCGCCGTCACCAAAACTGCTGTATCTTCAGACTCTATGAGTACTGCGCCACCCGCCTGAGGAGCTAACAACCCAACTTTGAGTCTAATATCCCTACCATCGAAGGATATTGACTTTTCCATTTCATCCATGTAGCGTGGTATCCTTTTGTGTTTCTCTTTTCTTTCTCTGTCGCAATCGTAGCACCGATAGGGGAAGTCGGGATTCGTTTCTGTGAGTTGATCCCCGCAAACGGGCAGGCATGAGGCTCAATTTTCCATCCAAATTTGAGGCTGTACAATGACAGATACGATGGGTCAGGTAATTTCTGGGAAGTGCCGCTGACATTGCAGTTGGCCTGACTTTCCAGCGGTTGCCTGCCTTTGCACATAGCGTGGCATCGGTGCTGGCAGGGGTTGATTGCAACGGAAGGAAGCCTGATTCGGATGGCAATTTTACACGGGAATTGGTTAGTTCAAGGGCAATCGGCAGCTCACCATGCTGATCCCGCCGCCGCTGCGGATGCAGGGCGATCGCCGGGCGTTTTTCTGTGGGGTGAAACCTGGCGGCGGATGTCACCCAAACCCGCTGAAGCAGAGCCTGAGTGGACGGTGCTGCCTCATCCCTATGCGATGACGGCGGCGGAACTGACGGAGTTTTTGCAAGGCTCACAGCAACAGGGATTGCTCCGCTTACCCGCGATCGCGCCGCCTGAGTCTCCCACCCCGACTGCCAAACGCACCCGCAAACCCAAAACCCCGATCGCCGCACCCCCCCTCGCAACGACTGTCTGGACCGCCCAAACGATCGCGCTCCCCTCCTATGTCACTGAAGCCGGGGAGGTAATGCCGCAACTTTCGGCCACTCCTGACACGGATCTGGATCTATTTTTGCAGCCCTGGACAGTGCCGGGAATTTGGCTCTCTCCAATGGACGCGATCGCTTGTCTGAATGCCCTGCCACTCAGTTCAGTAGAGGCGCAAGAGGCATTGATCGGGAGTGACCTGCGGTTCTGGTCGCATATCACTCGCTGGAGTTTGGATCTGTTGGCGCGATCAAAATTTTTGCCCCACCTGGAGTTAACCCATCTGGAGACGGAAACGCAGGCGATCGCCACCTGGCAACCCTTGCTGGACAGCGGCATCGATCAAGTGCGGCTGCTGCAATTTGCGGAACGGATGCCGGGAGTTTGCCGGATGTATCAGGGGCAGGAGGCAGGGGGCAGAAGGCAGGAGGAGTCAGGAGTCAGGCTTCGACGTGAGCGCTCAGCCGAACGTAGGCAGGAGGCAGGAGGCATGAGGCAGGAGGTTGAGGGGGCGGTGGGGTTGAATGATGCCTCAATCGAACTGCCGAACCCGTTGCGGGTTGATTTGCCGAGGGAGCCGCAGCGGTTGTTGCTGGAGTTTTTGCACAGTGTGGTGGCGGCGCAGGTGCGGCAGGTGGCGCAGGGGCAACCGTTGCCCGTGGCGGCACCGAGTCGGATGAGGGAGAAGGGGGCGGCGGCAGAGCTGATTGCTTCGCCAGTGAAGGAGTGGTTGGTGGCGTTGGGACAAGACGCACCTCTGGCGGTGGCGGGGTTGGAGTCGTTGCAGACCTCGTTGCAAACCTGGACGGCACCGTTGCAACTGGGACGGGCGGAGACGCTATTTCGGACTTGCCTCTATTTACATCCCCCTGCGCCGCGCCAGAAGGAATGGCAATTGGAGTTCTTTTTGCAGGCGGCAGACCAGCCCGATTTTTTGGTGGATGCGCCGACGATCTGGAATCATCCGGTGGAGCGGTTGCAGTATCGGGGACGGGCGATCGCGCAGCCACAGGAAACTTTTTTGATGGGGCTGGGGTTGGCATCGCGACTATTTGCGCCGATTGAACCGAGTTTGCAAGCGCCCCGACCACAGTTTTGTACCCTGACTCCCATGCAAGCCTACGATTTCCTGAAGGTGTCGGCTTGGCGGTTGCAGGATAGTGGGTTAGGCGTGGTGGTGCCTGCGAGCTTGGCGAGTGAGAGCGGCTGGGCGAATCGGTTGGGGCTGAAGATTCAGGCGGAAACCGGGAAGTTGCAAAAGGGCAAACGGTTGGGACTGCAAAGTTTGCTGAATTTTCGCTGGGAACTGTCCATTGGTGGCCAAACGTTGTCGAAAGAGGAGTTCGATCGCCTGGTCGCGCTTAACACTCCCTTGGTAGAAATTAACGGGGAATGGGTGGAGTTACGACCACAGGACATTCGCGCCGCCCAAACCTTTTTCGCCAGCCGCAAAGATCAACCCGCTTTGTCCTTGGAAGATGCGTTGCGGATCAGTACGGGCGATACGCAAATGATTGAAAAGCTGCCCGTGGTCAGTTTTGAGGCATCGGGGGCGCTGGAGGAGTTGATCAATACCCTGAGTGGTCGCCGCACCCTGGAGGCGATCGCGACTCCGACTGGGTTTCGGGGTGAGTTGCGACCCTATCAGGCGCGGGGGGTGGGCTGGTTGTCTTTCCTGGAGCAATGGAATTTGGGAGCCTGTCTCGCGGATGATATGGGGTTGGGCAAAACGATTCAACTGATTGCCTTCCTGTTGCATTTGCAGGAACAAAATTCGCTGTCCCAGCCGACCTTGCTGGTGTGCCCGACTTCGGTGCTGGGCAACTGGGAACGGGAGGTGAAAAAGTTTGGCCCCAGTTTGCAGGTGTTACAACATCACGGGGAAGGGCGACCGAAAGGTAAGGACGTGGCGAAAGCGGTGAAGGGCAAGCATTTGGTGATTACCAGTTATGCCCTTGTGCAGCGTGACTTGAAGGACTTGCAAACGGTGTCCTGGCAAGGTGTGGTGCTGGATGAGGCGCAGAATATTAAGAACCCCGATGCGAAGCAATCCCAAGCAGTACGCCAGTTAGAAGCCCAATTTCGGATCGCGTTAACGGGCACCCCTGTAGAAAATCGCCTGTCGGAACTCTGGTCGATTCTCGACTTCCTCAATCCCGGTTATCTCGGTCCCAAAAATTTCTTTCAACGACGCTTTGCCACCCCGATCGAACGCTATGGCGACACGTCCTCTCTCAAGACGCTGAAATCTCTGGTGCAGCCGTTTATTTTGCGCCGCCTGAAAAGCGATCGCGACATCATTCAAGATCTGCCCGAAAAACAAGAAATGGCGGTGTTCTGTGGGCTGTCGGCAGAACAAGCCTTGCTGTATCAACATACGGTGGAGAAATCGTTGCAAGACATCGACGCGGCGGAAGGGATTCAGCGGAAAGGGATTATTCTGGCGTTGCTCACGAAGTTGAAGCAGATTTGTAATCATCCGGATCTGTTTTTGAAGGTTGGTGAGCAGGAGTCAGAAGGCCGGAGTCAGGAGTTGAAGCGGCTAGCGGACGAGGCGTTTCAGGATCGATCCGGCAAGCTGAAGCGGTTGGATGAGATGGTGGAAGAGTTGATGGCAGAGGGCGATCGCGCCTTGATCTTTACCCAATTCGCGGAGTGGGGCAAGCTGCTGCAAGCCCATCTGGAGCGGCACACAGGGCGGGAAGTGTTGTTCCTCTATGGCAGTACGACGAAGAAACAACGGGAAGAAATGGTCGATCGCTTTCAACATGATCCGCAAGCGCCCCGGTTGTTTATCCTGTCGCTGAAGGCGGGCGGGGTCGGTTTGAATCTGACTCGTGCCAACCATGTGTTTCACTTCGATCGCTGGTGGAACCCGGCAGTGGAAAATCAAGCGACGGATCGGGTGTTTCGGATCGGGCAAACGCGCAATGTGCAGGTCCACAAGTTTGTCTGTGCCGGGACGCTGGAAGAGAAAATTCATGATCTGATCGAAAGCAAAAAAGCCTTAGCCGAACAGGTGATTGGGGCGGGCGAGAATTGGCTGACGGAATTAAATACGGATCAATTGCGCGATTTGCTCCTGCTCGATCGCTCCGCCATTATTGGTGAGGAGTAAGGGGGCAGCGGATTAAAATGTCGTCTGCCAGTGGTGGCGTTGGATCTCTGTAACATGGAAAAAAATTGGATCTGCATCCTATGACTTCTCAACTTTTGTCTCCGTCACTCAACGAACAATCGTTACCCGAGCAACGCGTGGTGTTGGAAGGGGTGACTTGGCAGCAGTATGAAATTTTGCTGGCGACCCTGGGCGATGACTTTCCCGCCTTGCGGTTGAGCTACCTGGAAGGAACGCTAGAAATTATGACCACCTCGCCCTTGCATGAAGAACTCAAAAAGATGATTGGGATGTTGATGGAGGCGTATTTTCAGGAGACGCGCACGCGCTTTCATGCCATCGGGTCAGCCACGTTTCGCAAGGTGACCAAGCAGCGAGGCTTGGAACCCGATGAATGTTATTGTCTGGGGCAGAAAAAGGAGTTCCCCGATTTGGCGATCGAAATTGTGTTGAGTCGCGGCCTGGTGGATCAGTTGGAGATTTACCGGGGACTGGGCGTAACGGAAGTGTGGGTCTGGGAAAACGGACGATTTACCATCCATCATTTGCGGGCAGACAGGTATGAACCGCTGGCGCTGAGTGAATTGCTGCCGGACTGTGATCTGGAGTTGTTGGCGAAATCTGTACAACCAGAGGCACAGTTTGATGCTGTAATGTCATTTCGGGACGAATTGCGGACAAGCTGGCAGGCAACTTCCGATCCATCCTGAACGTCATCCAGACCAGTGAATGAAATTCAAGTGAATAAAATTCACAGAGTCGAATATCATTCAGGCTCGTTCCGCTGTCAAAGAATTGAACAGATAACCACTATGAAACGTGCATTGGGTTCGCAATTGGCTTTCCTCACCGTACTTGGCTTAAGTTGGGGGTGGCATCCTACCGCTGTCCAAGCAACCCAGTTTGAGCAAGCCGAAGTTCCGGATCAGTCTCGCTTTGTCGTCATGGCTTCGCCCATTGGCACAACGGGCAATTACAAACTAATTATTTTTGAACAACTGAATAATCGCCGCCAGTGCTGGCAAGAAATTCCAGGCGCTCCCACCACGATTGATCCGCTGTTCATGCAGTTTGACTTCACGGGCATTTGTGGCCGCAGTACCGATAGCAACGCCTATTCTGTGCGGGTCGCAGGCCAAGAACTAGGTAGCCGCTACAATCTCCGCTTGGTGCGAAAAGCCAATGAACTCGTGCTGATTGGGTTCTCCTTACTCGATAAGGATGTGCAGTTCTTTGAAATTGGGCGGACTCGCGGTTTAGCGGATGGTTATCTCAAAATTGAACTCGATCCGCAGTGGCGACTGACCCGCCGATCTTTCCAGGGCAAAGCTGTTGGTCATCTCTATTTCACGAGCGATCGCGATCTGCGCGAACTGGCCAACACCGCCCAACCCCTCACACCAGCGCCAACGCCCCCCGTGACACCCCCTGCCCCACCCGAATCCATCACCCCCTCGTCCTTCCCCGCCCCTCCGGTCACGCCAACTGCCCCGACCTTACCTCCAGGGATGACTGCGCCCAGTAGCACCCCAGGCAATTATGTGGTGCCGATCGCCTCGCCGCCCAGTGTGAATCAGCCGCCCGTTGCTGCGCCCAAGTCTCTGAACTCGACCCCCGATTGGTCCAAGCGCAGCTCGGTGGTCGTGCCTGTGGTGACAACACCCTGGAATCCACCGCTGAATTCTGCTCCGGTGATGGTTGCGCCTCCCGCGTGGGTTGCGCCCCCCGTGACGACGGCTCCCCGCCCCACCCCTAATCTTGCTGCCAACGGGTTTCGGGTGGTGGTGAATGCCGTCACGCCTGAGCAACAAATGCAGGTGCGGCAACTTGTACCCACCGCCTTTCGGACGACGGTCAACGGTCAACCCATGATGCAGGTGGGGGTCTTCCGCGATCGCGCGATCGCCGATTCGATCCAGCGTCAATTTGCGGCTCAGAATTTGTTCGCCCAAATTCTCCCGACCGCGATCGCCCCCGTTGCGCCGCGACCACCCGCGATCGTTACCGCGCCCAACTTGCCTCCCACTGCCCTCAGTCCCACCTCCTTCAACCTGGCAGAACCCAGGAATCTGGCTTTATCGACACCGCTCTCGCTGTGGTCAACCTACTACTACACGCACCGCGCGATGCCCACTGACCCCACCCAACCCAATACACACCCCCTCCTGGATCGGAATGGTAACAACTTGGGCTTTAACCTAACCCATCGGGATTGGTGCGCGGCCGCCTTGCAGGGCAGTGTTCAGATCTTCGATAACCAGCGGTATGTGGGCACTTACAACTTTGGCGGGCGGGGAGACACGCCCCAGGTAGACTGTTCGCCCTTCTACCCCACGTTGCGCACACTGGAAGCCACCAATCGTGTCCGGTTTAGACCCGCGCTGACGTTGTATGGCGAAGGGGTGGGGATTAATGCGTTGGTACCATATCGGTCAATCGCGGTCGATCGCACCCAAATTCCGCTTGGCTCGGTCGTCTATATTCCCGAAGCGCGAGGTACGCTCGTCACCCTGCCTTCGGGCCAACAGGCAGTGCATGATGGCTACTTTTATGCTGCCGATGTGGGTGCTGCCGTCAAAGGGAATCAAATTGATGTCTTTGTCGGTGTGGCCGAACGGAATCCGTTCCAGTTTGTCCGCAGTAATGCTGCTGCCACATTTACGGCCTATGTGGTGAATGATGTCCAGATTCAAGCACGGCTGGCCTCGGAACATCGTCCTAACCGAGTGGCAGCTCGGTAAGCTATGACATCACGCCCACGCCGACCAACTAGCCCATTTAGCTGTCAGTTGGGGCGTGGGCGCAACCACCAGAAGCAGCCACTAGCCCCGAGGTTTGTGCAATTCATCCAGCTTTGAGACTTGACTTAGAGGAATTTGCTTAACCCTGCGCCGGGGTAAAGGCCACTCATCCCGTCCTACTTTGCCGCGATCGCCATCCTATTCAGCCTTAAATCCGACTCAATTGATCCAATTGCGCCACTTCCTCAGGACTCAAGCTCCAGCCTAAAGCACCCGCATTTTGCCGCGCCTGATCCGCATTTTTGGCACCGGGAATCGGGATCACATTCCCTTGGGCAATCAGCCAGTTCAAAGCGACTTGAGCGGGAGTTCGCTGATGAGTTTCACCCATTTGCTTCAAGGCGTTGATCAACGGCGCAATTTTTTCTAACCCTTTTGGACTGAAGCGGGGATCAAGCCGTCGTGCTCCTTCTGGCTTAGGCGCTGATTCTGGGGTGTATTTCCCGGTCAGTAAGCCCTGTGCCAGCGGACTATAGGCCAGAATTGTAACGCCCAGTTCGCGAGCCGTGTCCAGAATGCCATTGGTTTCAATCTGGCGGGTCAGCAAGGAATAACGCACTTGATTCACCGCCAACGGAATGCCGCGTGCCGCTAAATAGCTATGCGCCTTCCGCATCTGTTCAGCAGAATAGTTACTAATGCCGATCGCCCCAATCCGCCCCTTTTCCACCTCATCCGCCAGGGCATTCATCAACGTCCGTTGCCCCATCAAGAAATCCAGTGGGGCATGGACTTGATACAACGGCACCGATTCCAGTTGCAACCGTTCCAGGCTGGCAGTCAGGGTATCGGCCACAGCCTGCGCCCCAAAGCGCCAGGGTAAGGGGAAATATTTGGTCGCGACCTGGATCGGGCGATCGCTGTCTCGCATGAACTTCCCAATCAGCCGTTCTGACTCGCCCAGGCCATATACTTCTGCCGTATCGAAAAACGTAATGCCAGCCTCGACTGCCGCTTCAAAAGCCGATCTGACCTGATCCGAGCCGTAGTCTTTGCCATAGCTCCAAAACAGGTTGTCGCCCCATTGCCAGGTACCGATCCCTAAAGCTGGCACCGTAATGTTAGTGGCACCCAGAGTGGTGGTTTGCACAGATTGAGAACACATAAGTTTACATTTATTTACATATGCTGAGTGTAGCGCGAGTTTTTGCGTCCGGACGCAGTCGGGAGGCTTATCTTAAGTAATGGGCGCTGTTCTCGGCGGGGTTAGCTAAGGACAGCCAAAAATTCTTGGAACTGCGATCGCGTGCTATGTCAAATTCTGAACTTGTCGATGTTGCCCCCCCAAAGCCCAAAGTCCCGCTGCTGACGATGTTCCAGTTGGGACTGTTTCAAATGGGGCTGGGCATTATGTCCGTCCTGACGCTGGGCATTCTGAATCGCGTCATGATCAAGGAACTGGCGATTCCAGCGACGATCGCCGCCGGGACGATCGCCATGCACCAGTTCGTCTCCCCCGCGCGACTGTGGTTTGGGCAATTGTCGGATGCGAAACCGATCGGCAAGTTGCACCGCACGGGCTACATTTGGGCAGGGGCAATTCTGTTCGCGATCGCGGCATTTCTGGCGGTGCAAGTCATGTGGCAACTGGGAGCCAGTCTGCAAGCCGTGGGTTGGACTGCCCCGACCTATGGCTGGATCAGTTTGCTGGCGGGAGTATTTGTCATTTATGGGTTGGCGCTGAGTGCTGGATCAACGCCCTACGCTGCCCTGCTGGTGGATGTGTCGGATGAGGACGATCGCTCCAAGTTGGTGGGGGTCGTCTGGTCGATGCTGATGGTGGGCATTGTGATTGGCGCGATCGCCAGTGCCCGTCTGTTGCCCCAACCTGTGAATAGTACCTGTCAGGAGTTGGGCACCACCGATTTAACGCTACTGCGGAGTGCGGTCGATCGCTTGTTTCTGATCATTCCGGCGGTTGTCGTCGGGCTTTGCTTTGCCGCTACGGTGGGGATTGAACGCAAATATTCCCGCTTTGCCACCCGCTCCAACCGCACCGTCCGCGAGGATCAAGTGACGTTTGGCCGCGCCATGAAAGTGCTAACAGCATCCCCCCAAACGGGCTTATTTTTCACCTTCCTGCTGTGCATGACCATCAGTTTATTTATGCAGGATGCGGTGATGGAGTCCTACGGCGGGCAGGTGTTCGGGATGTGTGTGGGCGATACCACCAAGCTGAATGCGTTTTGGGGGACTGGGACGCTGATCGGCATTAGTACCACGGGATTCGCGATCGTGCCCCGCCTCGGCAAGAAAAATACGACGCGGTTGGGCTGTCTCTCGGTCGCTTTCACCCTCAGTTTCCTGATTTTGGCCGGGGTGAGTGCCAATCCCAAAATGCTGGAGTGGAGTTTGTTGCTGTTTGGGCTGGCCTCTGGCATCACCACCACCGGAGCCATTAGCCTGATGCTGGATTTAACGGCGGCAGAAACGGCAGGCACCTTCATCGGCGCGTGGGGGTTAGCGCAAGCCCTGGCCAGAGCGCTAGCGACAGTCCTCGGCGGTGCGGTGTTGGACATCGGCAGAGGCATTTTCCCAAATATTCTCCTGGCCTACAGTCTGGTGTTTATCATCCAGGCGATCGGCATGATTGTGGCAGTCATCTTACTCCAGCGAGTCAATATCCAGGAGTTCCAAATTACCGCCAAACAAGCGATCGCGGCAGTCATCGCCAGTGAACAAGATTAGCCTCCTGTCGGATGTGTTAGGCACCAGCCGTAACGCATCGCCGGGGATGATTGCCACCCACAGCCTTCAGCGCTGCATCAAGCGATCGCAGGCATCCAACAACGCCGTCTGAATCCCCGGTTCCGTCATCGAATGACCCGCATCGGGAATCACCACAAACTCCGCTTCCGGCCAAGCCTGATGCAGTTCCCAGGCCGAAATCATCGGACACACGACATCGTACCGTCCCTGCACAATCACGGCTGGAAGGTGCCGAATGCGATCGATCCCCGTGAGTAACAGATCTTCGACCTCAAAAAAGCCTTTGTTCACAAAGTAATGGCACTCAATCCGGGCAAACGCCGCCGCAAACTCATCCGCCCCAAACTTATCGATTAACTCAGGGTCGGGCAACAGTTTGCTGGTACTGGCTTCCCATACCGACCAGGCTCGTGCCGCCTCCATCCGGATGGTCAAATCGGGGCTGGTCAAGCGCTGATAATAAGCTGTCAGCAAATCCCCGCGTTCGGCGGGTGGAATCGGTTTCAGATACTCCTCCCAGGCATCGGGAAAAATGTTGCTGGCTCCGAATTGATAAAACCAATCGATTTCTTTCTTGCGCAACAAAAAGATGCCGCGCAGAATCAATCCCAAACAGCGATCGGGATGGGTCTGACTGTAGGCCAGCGAGAGCGTGCTGCCCCAACTGCCACCAAATACCACCCATTGCTCAATTTGGAGATGGGTTCGCAAGGTTTCAATATCTGCGACCAGGTGCCAGGTCGTATTTTCGGTCAGTTCGGCGTGGGGTTTGCTATGTCCGCAGCCCCGCTGATCAAACAGCACAATCCGATAGTGCGCTGGATCGAAAAACTGCCGATAGAAGGGCACACTGCCGCCACCGGGACCGCCATGCAACACGACCACTGGTTTCCCCGCCGGATTCCCCGATTGCTCATAGTAAATCTGATGTAACTCAGAGACTGGCAACAGGCCAGTCTGGTACGGGGCAATGGGCGGATACAGCGATCGCATAACTTCATCCTGGGAGATCAAAAGCTTTTTCAGGATAAATCACAATCCTGCATCTGATTACAGTAAGCCGAGGCGATCGAGGGCATCACGCGCGGCGGCTTTCTCGGCTTCTTGCTTTTTGCGTCCGGTGCCCTGGCCATAGGGCTCACCGTTCACCTGCACCTCTACGGTAAAGGTTTTGGCGTGATCCATGCCCGTCGCTTGAATCACCCGATAGTGGGGGATGGCCTGATGGGTTGCCAGTGCCCATTCCTGAAACAGGCTCTTGTAGTTCACAGCCGTTTCCACATCAACATTGCCCGACGCGACCAGACTCCGTTCAAAGAAGGGCACCACAAATTGCCGCACGGGTTCGATATTTGAATGACCATCGAGAAAGTAAGCCCCGACGATCGCCTCAAACGCACTACTCAACATCCGGGGATTCGTCCGTCCGCCATCGCGCTCTGCGCCCCGTCCTAGCCGCAGTTGCGATCCCAAATCCAGCAGTTGCGCAAACTCGGCTAGCTGTTTGGCATCCACCAATTGCGATCGCAGTGGGGTGAGTTCACC
>JAIXVO010000491.1 GCA_027482985.1 Cyanobacteriota bacterium | reverse complement strand
CCGACAACTGCTCCATGGGGCTATTCCACACCTGATAGCGATAGTTGGTATCGAGGGCAATGATGCCGTCTACCGCACTCTCGATCAGCCGGTCTGAAAATTGCCTCAGATGCACCTGCTGAATGGCATGGAAGAGGTGCTGGGTTAGCTGGCGCAGAAACGCTTTCTCGAGCGGGCTCCATTGGCGAGGATGGCACTGTTGGGCGACCAAAAAACCCCAAATTTCATGGCTGGTGGTAGCGTCGTCTCCCCAATGGAAAGACCGTTGCCAGTCAGAGCTGAGGTAAATCGGGATCAGCAGACTGGCTTGAACGCCCAGCGCCGCCAGCAGAGTTTGCTCGCAGAGGGTGAGATCGCAGAGGGCGAGATCGCTGTCGTCCAGGTTGTCGACGGCCCGCAACTCTTGCAGGGTGGCTTCGGCTAACCATTGATTGAGACAGGGGGTGAGGTTGATCAAACTATGGGGCAGCGGCGGTAAGCCTGGTTTAGCGGCCATGGCCACCGACTTGGCTTGGCTTTTAGAGTCAAGTTGGTAGATGACTACCCGGTCGGTTTCCAGCAGTTGCTGCACATCCTGAACGATGTTTTGGAGGATTTCATCCAAATTTTCAGCCTGATATAGCCGCAGCGCTGTGGTAGATACCAGGTTGAGAAAGTGGGTCGACTCCAGCGGGCTAGGCGGCTTCATACTGTACCTCAGAGAGCAATAAACAATGTTCGAAGGTACGCACCGTGGCGGCGGCTAGGGTGCGATTGTGGCGCAGGCAGTCGACCAGCAGTCGCTGCATCTGGTAGTAAGTTTCCAGGGACGGGCAGGGGGATAGGTCGATCAGATCAATCTCCCAGTAGCGATGGGTGGTAATCGCGTGACTGAGCGATCGCAGCCAATCTGCCCCGAACCTGTCGCACCAAGTTACCAGCCCCACCTGGTCGTCCAGCGCATCGAGTAATTGAGCCTGAAGCTGCTGTAAATCTTGGGCAAACGGTTCGGCCAGGGTAAACCGCTGGTGCAGAACCAGGGCAAACAGCAGGTCAAAGCCTGCCTGTGGCGTGGGGGCGCTCAACCATTGCTGCCCCTGATTCAGTAGCTGGGTCAGGGCTAAATCTAGGGCTAGATCTGACGGCAAGTCAACGCCCAGCCGAGCGTCTAGGGCCAGGGCCAGATCGAGCCCCTGGCCCAGTCGCAGGCCCAGGTAAAACCCTCGCAGAGCCGCCAGATGGTAGGGGGTAGCAGATTGCTCGGCCTGGGTTTGCGCCCATTGCAGCAGGGGCCACAGCTCAGGATGGGCCGACACATAGCGCTGGCTCTGCTGCCAGAGAGCGGTACACAGAGTTTCTGCCTGGGGTGCCATTTCCACCGTGAGTACAATCACTTCCCGCCAGCGGGCATCGGGCAAGTGAACCGCCAGGTCGGCCCAGTCGCTAGTCCCCTGCCGCTCTAGCGCCGTCAACGCCCAGCGGCGGGCTGTGAGATATTCCTGAAAACTCAGGTGGGCAAAGGCATAGCTGCCCAGCTCCCGCTCCGTGAGCATGCCGTAATGCTCGATCAAGATCTGCAAAACGGCTTTGCTGTCAGCCCAGCGCCGTTCCAGGGTAGTCACCTGCGGGTCGCGGTGAGCCAGGGCTTGGGCAATGAGGCCCAAAAGTTCGGCCTCGTCGAGCAAGACTTTGCCCTGCTCAAAGCTGTGGGTCGCTACGTCGCAGAGAATGCCCAGCAGATCGGTGGTAGAAAGCTGCTGCAGCGGCTGGCAGCGGCTAATGCCGCGCTGCTGATCCCACTGCCCTAACAACAGATCGAGGGCCTGCTGGTACAGCTTGCTGCGCTGGTCAGGGAACTGCCCTGAGCTGTGAAAGACCAGACACATCAGGTGTAGCAAGATGGGGGTGAGGGCCATTTCCCAGAGGCGATCGTTATTGGGATGGTGTAGCGCCTTTAAGCAAGTTTCGGCCAAAACCGGCCCCTGGGTTGGCTGGTTGGCCGTAAACCAGCGGTACACAAACGCCTCGATCTGGGGAGGGGCAAACTCCGCCAGTTCTAGGGTGACTAAGCCATTGAGCTGGGGCATAGAGCCACCACTGCGCCCCGACACGATCACCCGTAGCCCAGGATAGGTGTCTAGCAGCGTCTGGATTTGCTGAGTCACCAACCGATGCCGTGAACTGGGTAGCTCGTCCCAGCCATCTAGCAGCAGCCAGAGCTGCCCCTGCTGCCACAGATGATCAATTTGGGCCTGGGTCAGCCCAGAGGCTAACCAGCGCTGATTGAGGCAATGCTGCACATCTAGGTCGGCTTCAGGCACCAGGGTCAGCTGCCGCAGGCGCAAAAAGACCGGCAGATAGATCTGCTCATCAGCTCGCAGATGACCACTGCCGATCTCTAAGGCCAGGTGTTGGAGCAGGGTCGTTTTGCCGGCCCCCGGCCCCCCCAGCACCATTACCCGAGAGTGAGGCTGAATGGCTGGCTCAGCCAACAATTTGGGCGTACTTGAGGGTTGCCCCAATCGCTGGTAAGGGTGCACATAGGCGTCGGTATAAATCTGGGCCAGGGTAAAGGGTTGGTGGAAGTCGAGGGGCAGCTCTAGCAGTTGGCACTGAGCTTGGGTCAGGGTAATCAGGTGCGATCGCACCAGGGCCATGTCATCCTCCCCGGCCAGCTCAGCGTCCCCTTGAGGAATAGCGCTCGGTTGAGGAGACTCTGAAACAAACGCCGAGCGATCGACAATATCTTCCCAATCGAGATCGAGGGTAAAACAGATATCGATAAATATATGGCGCTCTACTGGGCGACCCGAGAAGAACTTCCAGATCGGCTGACGAGTCTGTAACTCTACCTCTGCGGCCAGATATTCCTGAGTCCATCCTTTCAGGTCAAAGGCTCGCTTAGCTTGACTAATTCCATCTCGAGAAGCTTTAAGTGATCGTTTTGCCATAGTTATTCCCAGGGGACTAATTCCATCCGAGATAGCATTGGCTTATATCCTGAATCCACTTCTCCTTAGAGGGTTTTACCTGTAGGGAAATTTCAGATTCCAACGGTACTCGGTATATACCCCTCTTCCTTGAATACGCATGAAGAACCGGAAGAAAAGTAGAAGAATAAGCAGAATTACGTAATCTTACAGAGAAATTGAGGCCCAAAGAAAATGAATCTCAGACTCTATGTAATAATACGGCTTTTATTTCTTTATGGCTTTTTCAACCAACCTTGCTGCGACAATCCTCTGGTTAAAAATTTAAATCACAAGCTCATTTAAGGATATGGCGACTCAACGATCCTGGGCGCAGAACTGGGCTTAGGCCGACTGCAAAAGCTGCTGAATTAAACCCTTTAACGCTTTCATTTTGAAGGGCTTTGACAGGTAGTGATTCGCGCCTGCGGCTAGGCATCGCTCTCGATCGCCGGGCATGGCCAAGGCGGTTAGGGCCACGATGGGGATATTGGCACAGCGAGCGTCGCTGCGGATCAGCTGCATGGCCTCTAGCCCATCCATATCGGGCATTTGAATATCCATCAAGATCAGGTCGGGCATCTGAGTTTGGGCCAGCTCGACGGCTGTCTGACCATTTTTTGCGTAGATCAGGCGATACCCTAGGGCTGTGAGGTAGCTGGAAACCGTAGCCACATTCATGTCATTGTCTTCGGCTAGCAAAATCAGCGGCGTCTCGACCGCCGGTTGAGACGAGTCGGGCAAGGGGACAACCGGCGGTCGAGACAGGGGTGCCTGGGGGTTGTGTGACAGTCTCTCGATCGCCTGCTGCAGCTGGTGGCGGCTAATGGGTTTAACCAAATACTCTGATGCGCCGAGGGACAACCCGTAGGATCGCTCGTCTACGACAGACACCACAATGACCGGGATGGCTAGGGTTTCGGGAGCGGTTTTGAGCTGCCGTAGCACATCCCATCCAGACAGATTGGGCAGCAAAATATCGAGAATAATCAGGGCCGGCTGGAACGTGATCACATCGCTCATCACCTGATCGCCGCTGGAGCGGATGATAGATTCCATCCCTTGCTCTTCAAGATAGCGAGCGATCTGACCTGCCGCTGTGGCAGAGTCTTCGATCACAAGGACGCGGGAGTTATGGATATCGAGCAGGCTGCTTGGGGGCGTTGAGGTGGCGATCGCCGGTAGGGCTCTTTCTGTAAGGTAGGGCAGATCAAGGGTAAAGCAGCTGCCCTGATTGACCTCACTGGTCACTGACACCGTGCCCCCATGCAGTTCAGCGATCTTGCGAACCAGGGCTAGACCTAGCCCCGTGCCGTTGTATTGGCGGCTTAAACTACTGTCGATTTGCACAAAGGGCTGAAAGAGTTTGGCGATATCGCCTGGGGCAATGCCAATGCCGGTATCGATCACCGACAATTTGAGGTGATCGATACCGTTTTGCTGTTCAACGCCAGCCCGCAGAGTGATCTGCCCATCGGTGGGCGTAAATTTGATGGCATTGCTGAGCAGATTGATCAAAATCTGTCGAATGCGCCGTTCATCAACCGCAATATCTGGCATGACCTGAACGCTCTCTAGGCTCAGGCGAATACCCTTGGAAAAAGCCATTTGTCGCACAAAGGTTAAACTCGATTCGCACAGATCTTGAACATTGACTAACGCCGTCTCTAGCTCAAGCTTGCCCGCCTCAATTTTAGATAGATCAAGAATATCGTTAATCAGCTCTAACAGGTGGGTGCCGCTGCGCTCGATCGTCTCAACGGCCTGCCTTTGACGATCAGTTAAGCTGCCAAAGACATGTTCTTTGAGCCCCTCAGACATGCCTAAAATGGCGTTGAGCGGGGTGCGGAGCTCATGGCTCATGTTGGCTAAAAATTCATCTTTGAGGCGGGTGGCGCGATCGAGCTCGGCGTTGGTTAAACGGAGTCGTTCATTGATCTGCTGTAGGCGTTCTTCGGCTTGTTTGCGCTCGCTAATGTCTAGGTTTACCCCAATCATGCTCTTGGGATTGCCCTCGGCGTCGTGCACCACCATGCCGTAGGCCTTGATGTGGTGGATGCTGCCATCGGGATGCACGACCCGAAACTCAGGATCGTAGACGGCTTGCCCCAGAATGGCCTGCTGCAGCAACGTTTCTATGGTTTGCAGATCGTCGGGATGAATACTATTGGCCCAAACCTCGCAGGGTAAAACAGACCCCCTGGTCCCAGGCGAAATGCCGTAGAGCTCATACATCCGCTCATCCCAGAGGCCGATGTTTTGTTGAATATCGAAATCCCAACAGCCGATCGCCCCGGATTTCAGAGCCAGGCTGAGACGATTGGATAGGGTTTGCCGCTCAAGTTCAGCAAGTTTTCGGCTGGTAATATCGAGCGCAGTGCCAAAGATTTTGACAATTTGCCCCTGGTTATCCCGTTTGGCTTTACCCCGTGCGTCTAGATAGCCGGTGGTGCCGTCAACCCTGAGAATGCGCAGCTCGATTGCGTAGGGGGTGCCCTCCCGCCTGGCCCGATCCAAGCACTGCTCTAGGCGATCGAGATCCTCGGGATGAATCAGATTGAAATGCTCCGCATAGTTAGGTTCAGGCTCGCTCGGGTCAAGCCCAAAAACATGGAACAGTTCATCGGACCAGCTGATTTTGTTGGTGGCCACATCGACTTCCCAACTGCCCAAATGCACCATGCGCTGAGCTTCTGACAGGGCGGCTTCGCTCTTTCGGAGCTGATTTTCAATGGCTTTGCGATCGCCAATATCGGCAAAGTAGCCCACAATTTCGACCGGTGTGCCCTGGGCATCGCGCATCAGCCGCAGTTCGTTGCGTATCCACACGTAATGTCCAGCTTTGTGCAAAAACCGATATTCGTGGATATGCTGCCCCTGGTCAAACAGGGCTGGCAGCTCTGCCAACAGGCGTGGTGCATCCTGAGGATGGAGGTGGATCGTCCAAAAATCGGGGCGGGACAAAAACTCTGCGGACGTATATCCAGTCAGGTTGACAATATTGTCGCTCATGCAGGTAGTGTCCCCGTCGAGCTTGCAGGTAAAGATGGCCGCTGGGCTAGAGGAGATCACAAACTCCAGCTGCCGCCTCAGCGTTTGGGCCTCTAGTTCGGCTTGTTTACGTGGGGTAATATCCATTTCGGAGCCGATGAAGCGGGTTGGGTTACCGGCCTCATCCCAGATGGCCAGGCCCCGGTCAAGTATCCAAATATAGGCACCGTCTTTGCATTGAATGCGATATTCCTGCTGATAGAACGCTGTCTTGTGGGCCAGATGGTCAGCCATAGTGGTCAGGACGCGATCGCGGTCATCGGGGTGGATCTGATCAGACCAAGCTTCTGGGGCACTGCTGACCTCATTCTCAGGCAGCCCCCGCAATTCGTACCAGCGGTTGGTGCGAAAAACCTGCCCGGTTGTCACATTCCAATCCCATATAGAGAGGGCACTGCCCTCGACGGCGAGGTGCCAGCGTTCTTCGCTGGCACGGAGCGCCGCCGTGCGCTCGTCGACCCGAGCTTCTAGCTCTTGATTGAGCTCATATAGGGCAATTTCAGCCTGTTTACGCTCGCTAATATCGCGAATCATCAACAGAGCTTCATCACCATTGATGGGGCTAACCCGCACCTCTTCCCAACAGAGCTCGCCGTTGATCTCAATCTGCTGCTCGTAGAGCAGAATGGTTCCTGTCTCCAGGGCTCGCTGAGCGGCCTGGGCTTTCTGCTCCGCCAGATGGTAGGGCAACACGTCATACACGGTGCCGGGGGAGACATCCGATGGGGGTAGCAGCACTTTTTTGACCGAGCCACCACTCAATATCCCCAGATATTGCCCCTGCCAGTTAATGCGAACCAGCAAGTCAGGAATCGCTTCGAGGATGGCGCGGTTGGTGTCTTCCAGGGTTTTGCGATCGGTAATGTCGCGCACGATCACCAGCACTTGGTTGTCGCCGCAGACATTAATTCTGACTTCCTCAGTGCGCAGGCTGCCGTTGATGACAAGCTGCTGGTCATAGATTTGCAGCTGTCTTGTCTGCAAGGCCTGCCGAATGTACTCTAGGCGTCGGGCCGCTACCTCGGCTGGCAAAATCTCCTCGCCCCGTTTGCCCACCAGGTCTGCATCGCCACAGTAGAGCCCGAAGTCAGCAGAGCCCACGCGGTCGAGATAGACCCCCTCTGCCGAGGTTTGGATGACCAAGTCGGGCAGCGCCTGGAGCAAGGCCTGATACTGGGCAGCACTTTGACTGAGGATGGTGGCCACCTCCTGCTGGTGCGTGAGTTGGGCCTGCTGGGCCTGAAGCACCTCCCACAGGTGGGGTTGCAAACTGCCTCGGGTAATCACCCCCGCCAGGGCACCCTGCTCATCTAGCACGGCCAGACAGTCGGTGGCGTGCTGCTGTAAAAGTTGCACTGGAATTGAGATATCGCTGAGATCAGACTGCCGCACGCTGATCACTGGCGTCTGCATCACCTCAGCCATGGTCAGATCGGCGAGCGATCGCCCCTGGGCCAGCAGCGGCAGCAGCGCGCTCTCGGCAAAACTGCCGACCAAATTTTCTCCGTCAGCAATAAAAACACAGGAAAGTCGCGGTTGGCTATTTCCCATTAAGCCCACGACATCGATGACCGATGTTGTGCTGGCTACAAAAGCGGTAATGTCAACAAAAGTATGGCGCATATGAAGAGCCAATGGGAAATCTATCCTTAGTTTAGTTTTCCCAGAACCTGAGTAATAAGACGTTTTTTTAAGTCCACCTTCCCCCAGGCCTATATTTTCTATAATTTATATAATTTTTAGGATACAGAGCCGATTTGCTCGTTAGAGGGTGTTTGAAAAGTCAAAGAGCGTCTCAGGTTATACCTAGGCCGTAGGCTAATGTCCTCAAAAACCAGTGTTTTTGCTGTCTCTTGGTGGCAAATCAGACCTGGGACAACCCTTTTCAAACACCCTCTTAGAGAAGTCGCTGGCGCAAAGGGCTGACCTGTGTTTTTTCGGTTAAATAATCCTTTAGGATTATTAATATTTTGACCTGCCGAGCTCAGACAATCCATAGATAGTGCAGTGACTTGAGCGCGTTTCTCGTTTGGGTAAAATGTCGCAGCAGCCCTGCTATGTGGCAATCGATTACCGCAAGTGCCCTGCTCGAATGCGAACTGGGGCAGGGCTATCTATTTTCTAAACCTCTGCTAGCAGCGGACATTGAGGCCTGCTTTCTCAACCGCAGAGACAGCCCCCTCATGCTGCTGGCCTAGGGGCTCCATCGTTTCGCTGGCAATAGTGTTGGGAAGAAGGTTTAGATGATGCTTGGGCCATGGTTTGCAAAGTCCTTAACTCCAGGGTGTTCTAGACGGTGGCTCTGAAGCCAGTGGGTAGCATCCTCCGAAGACATCGGTTTAGCAAACAAATAACCTTGAGCATAGGGGCAGTTAAGTTGGCGTAGAAAATCAACTTGAGCCTGAGTTTCGCATCCTTCGGCGACAATACTCATCCCTAGAGCATCACCGATGTAGAGAATGGCCTTGGCGATTTCAGAGTTTTCGCCATTAGCGCCAATGTCTTTGATGAAACAGCGATCAATTTTTAGAATATCCACCGGCAGTTGTTTTAGATAGCTAAGGGAGGAATAGCCGGTGCCAAAGTCGTCAATACTAATGCGGAGACCACGCTCGCGAATTGCATGGATTTTTTCCAGGGTTTTTTCTTGATTTTCGATCAAGCCACTTTCTGTTACTTCTAATTTTAAACAGCCAGGGTAAAGTGGGGCCGCTTGTAGAGCCGAATCGAGATCGGCGAGAAAATTTGGATGATTAAGTTGCCGAGTTGCCAAATTTACGCTCATAGATAAAAAGCCAAATTCAGCCTGCCAAATTACCAGTTGCTGAATGGCTTGTTGCAGAACCCATTTCCCCACTGGTACAATCATCCCTGTTTCTTCTAGGCAGGGTATGAAAACTTCAGGAGATATGATTCCATGATTTGGACGCTGCCAACGAATTAATGCTTCGAAGCCATCGATCTGATTAGTATTTAAATTTATGATAGGTTGATAAAATAGCAAAAACTCTTCATTTTTAATGGCATGATTTAGGGCGTTTTCTAAATCGAGTCGATGGATTGCAGCTTCATGGAGGTCGGACTGAAAAATGTAGTATCCTTCAGTTCCTTCTGCCTTAGCCCGTTGTAGAGCCGTATCTCCGTCGCGCAAAATCTCAATCGGAGTTTGGGAATGCTGGCTATCGGTAACAATTCCCATGCAAGCATGCACAAAGATCTCATGGCCACCTACTTTGATGCTGTTAGATAGGCTGGCTAAGATTTGCTCAGCATATTCTGCTGCTTCAGCTTCAGTTTTGAGCTGAAATGTTAGAAAACAAAACTCATCGCCGCCAGTTTGATACAGAACATCGCCCTGGCGAAGGATGGTCTGAAGACGCCGAGCAACCTCAGTTAAGGCTTGATCACCCAGCGCATGCCCCAAGGAGTTATTGATCAGGCTGAACCGAACAAAATCCAGAATTATCAGGGCAAAGGGTTTTTGCTTGCCGACAAATTTATCACACAACGATTGCAGAGATTCGATCAGAGACGCGCGACTGGGTAGCCCAGTGAGAGCGTGGGTATATACCGCCCTATGGAGGTCTTGAGTCCGCTGCTGAATTTTTTTCAGCGCTTTTTCGAGTTCCACCGTTCTAGTTAAAACTTTTTGTTCTAGCAGCTCATTGATGCCTTGCAACTGCTGAGTTAAGCGCAAAATGGTCAGGTGACTTTTGATGCGGGCTCTTACCACTATGGGGTTTATCGGCTTGATAATGTAGTCAGCCCCGCCAAAACTAAATCCTTTGGCTTCGTCTTCGGCGTCACCGAGACCAGTCACAAAAATGATGGGAATATGTCTGGTCGCCAGATCCTGTTTCAACTCCTCGCATAGCTGATAGCCGCTAATATCCGGCATCACAACATCCAGCAAGATCAGATCGGGTTGAGGATGCTTACAGGCTAATTCCTTAGCTTTAGCTCCGCTAGTGGCAGCAATGGTGGCATACTCTTCCTTAAGCGCTTCTATAAGCACCCGAATGTTCTCGGGCTGATCGTCTACGATCAGGATTTTAGATTCGGGTTGAGGCATTATGAATGAGTCTCCGCTAATGCAACTAGATTCTGCAACGTAGTTTTTGCTGCGCCAATATCGAAGCAATCGATCGCTGTTGTCAGAGTATTCACCAGTTCATAGGCATCGGGAACATTCCATAGCATCTCTTGAAGAAATGTTAAATTTGCCATGGCCTCACCTAAGTTGACCTCTAAGGCTTCTGCCATCCTATGGCAGTGGGTCGTAACCGCCGCCCAGTCTACGGTAGCCGTCTGCGGAGGGGGTGGGGCAGGCTGCTGAGAGATTGCCCAAGTTTCGAGTTCTGACAGTACCTCTGCTAATGTGTGTACAACTTCGGCTAGCGCACCGTCTAAGTCAGAATCTTCTTGCTCACGCAAAATGTTTTCTAATCTGGCTGCTTTTGTCTGTAGCGTTTTACAGCCCAGGGTGCCAGATAATCCTTTAAGGCTATGGGTTAGGTGAAGAACTGTGCTGAGATCGCCTGCCACCATCGCCTGCTCAATTTGCTGACTAAAGTCTGCCTGCTGGGTCAGAAATCGCAGCAGCAGTTTGCGATAGAGCACCGGGTTATCGTTGACGTAGTACAGCCCCAGGGTTGTATCAAACAGACGCAGGGGGGCAAAGGTCGCCGCATCTAAATCGCCAGGGGTGGCTGGGGTGAGGGGTAGGGAAATCGATGGGGCGGGGGATGGGGCGGGGAGCTGTTTAGGGGGCACCCATCGCTGGATAACCGAGTATAGGTTTTCTTTGACAATGGGTTTGGTCAGGTAATCATTCATGCCGACTTGTAGACATTTTTCGCGATCGCCCTGCATGGCATTTGCCGTCATGGCAATGATGGGAATCTGTTCTTCCTGGGGCATTGTACGGATGTGCTGGGTTGCCTCATAGCCGTCCATCACAGGCATCTGGCAATCCATCAGCACCACATCAAACGCCTCGCAGGCAACATAGTCACAGGCCTCTTGCCCATTGTTGGCAACAACGACGGTTGCCCCCGCCTGGGTCAAGAGCTCGATCGCCAGCTCCTGATTGATCTCGTGGTCTTCCACCAGCAAGACCCGCACATGACTGAGCAGGGCTGACTGACTTGGCCGTACCGGCGGTAAGCTGTCGGGGGGCTCGGGTATGGTGGCCTGCAATCCATGGGAAGAGAGCGTTTCAAGTAAAGCATTCAGCAGGAGGGAGGGCTGAATGGGTTTGTACAGAATGTGGGAAACACCGGCAGCCTGGGCCAAGGACTGAATGTCGATCTGGCGATGGGCCGTAACCATAATGATCTTGGGCAGGGCCGACAGTACTGCCTGCTGATTGATTTGCTGAATTAGGGCCAGGCCATCTAGCTCGGGCATGATGTGGTCAACCATGACCACATCGTAGGGCTGCTGTTGTTGATAGGCCTCGACCAGGGCGGCGATCGCCTCGACGCCTGAGGCCACTGCTGCTGGCTCAAAGTTTAAGTTGATGAGGATGTCCACCAAGATGGCTCGCGCTGCCGGATTGTCGTCTACAACCAGCACTCGACCGCCAGTGGCTCGGGCCTGGGGACACCTGGCCAGCAGATTTTGATCGCAGGCGGAGGTAGTAAAAGTCGCCGTAAACCAAAAGGTGCTGCCTGCTCCCAAGGTGCTTTCGACGCCGATCTCCCCCTGCATGAGGTTGACTAGGCGCTTAGAGATGACGAGTCCTAGGCCCGTGCCGCCAAAGCGCCGCGTGGTTGAGGCATCTCCCTGGGAAAAGGCCTGGAATAGACGGCTTTGTTGGTCTTCGCTGAGACCAATGCCAGTATCTTCAATGGCAAACCGCAGGGTAGCGACCGCCGCTTGACAGGTCACCAAACTGACAGATATCAGAATATGACCTGTCTCAGTAAATTTGATCGCGTTAGAAACGAGATTCAATAGAATCTGACCTAGCCGTAGGGGATCCCCTGTGAGCTGGAGAGGTGTCTCAAGGGACACATTGAACAACAGCTCTAGACTTTTTGCGTCAGCTTGCAGGCTGGTCACGTCGGACAAGTTGGTCAGTACCTCCTCTAGGAAGAAGGGCACCTGCTCTAGATGAAGCTTACCGGCTTCAATTTTGGAGAAGTCTAGGATGTCGTTAATAAGATGGAGCAGGACTGCCGCCGATTTATCGATTTTGGTGAGATAGCCCCGCTGTTGAGTCGTTAGCGCGGTTTCGAGGGCAAGTTTGGTCATGCCGATGACGCCATTCATGGGAGTCCGAATTTCGTGGCTCATGTTGGCCAAAAATTCATCCTTCATGTAGGTTGCCCTGGCTAGTTGTTCGTTGCGCTCGGTGAGCTGCTGCTGGGCATGCTGACGCTCTAGCAACTCTTGCTGGAGGCGCTCAAATAGCGTAGATTGCTGAATGGCGATCGCCAACTGGTTGGCAATCAGCTGCAATAGCTCTGCTTCCTGTACTTTCCACTGGCGGGGTTGGCAGGCGTAGATCACCAAAATGCCCCAGAGGGCGGTGTTGTTTTCAGGGTTGACCCACCGATTTGGATTGCCGTTGCGGCAATCTTGCAGAATTGGGGCGACCATTTTAGATTGAATTTGCCCGGCCAAGTAATAGTCTTGCAGGCATTCAGTCCAGCGATCGTTCATGACATCGGGCACGATGCGGGGCTTGCCTTGCCAAAAGGTCTGCAAAATCTCGCTAGACCAAACTTCGTCATCCCAATGCATCTGTTTGAGAGATGGCAAATTGGGGGCAACGGCTTCTTCTAGGATGCAGGTGTGTCCGTTGTCGAAGAGCCGGAAGATGATGACGCGATCGCCCCGGAGAATATCCTTGACCTGTTGGGTAACCGTACCTAGAATTTCGGTGACATTGAGGGTTTCACGGGTGTGCTGGGTGATCGCAGCCAGGGCTTGCTGCTGACGCAGTTGGAGGGCAATCTTTTTCTCAGCTTGTTTGCGCACCTGCAATTCAGACTGGGTTTGCTTATAAAGGTGGGCTTGCTGAATCGCGATCGCCATCTGAGTAGACAGTTGATGGACCAGATCGATTTCGGCGGGCTGCCAAGCGCGGGGGCTGCCACACTGATGCACGCAGAGCAGTCCCCATAGCGCTTCCCCCTGCATTAGCGGCATTGCCATGCAAGCCCGCACGCTAAACTGCTCTAAGATATCGGCATGGCAGGGCGAGATGCCGTTTTGAAAAATGTCGGCGGAGATCAGATACCGGCCCTGGCGGTACTGCTCGGCATATTGCTCGCCAAAGCAGTGGTCTTGCACGGGGATGCCCAAAATAGTGGCAAACTCATCGGCCCTAGACTCGGCGCAAAACTCGCCCGTGGTGTAGTGTGAGGCCAGATCAAACTTGAAAATACCCACCCGATCGCACTGCAACACCGCTCGAATTTCGTCACAGGCGGTCGCAAAAATGGTGGTCAAATCAAGCGACTGACGAATCCGCTGGGTAATCTCCCGCAGCAGTTTTTCCCGCTGGCCCTGGTCGCGTACTTCAACCTCTGCTTGTTTGCGATCGGTAATGTCGTAATTAATCCCTGTCATGCGGTAGGGATTGCCTGCGGCGTCACGCTGCACTAAGGCATTGGCTTTGATGTAATACAGGCTTTGGTCAGGATGCACTACCCGAAATTCGATGTCGTAGGATTTTTCTCCCCTTAGAGCAGATTGAATAGCCGCTTCAGCATAGGCCTGGTCTTCGGGATGTACTCGGCTCAGCCAGGCCTGATACAGGTTCCCAAATTCGTCAGGAGTCGTCCCATAGAGGGCGTGCATACGCGCATCCCACACCAGGTGATCTCGGGTGATATCCCAATCCCAAATGCCGAGATCAGCCGACTCTACCGCTAAATTAAGCCGAGTCGATACTATTTCGAGGTGTGCTTCAGCTTGTTTGCGATCGCTAATATCGGTGATCAGCACGTAGTAGCCATTGATCTGCCCATCACTGCCACGGTCGGGCACCAGGGAAGCCGAAACGTAGCGGGGCCCTCCTGAGCGATAGGGCAGTTCCATCTCGTAGGTCACTGTTTCCCCGGCGAGGACGCGCTCGATGTAGGCACGAGTCTTGCCGTAGGCGCTGGAACCAATCACGGCGGCCACTGTGCACCCTAAGATATCTGCTTTTTGCCGCCCAAACCACACTTCGTAGGTGTGGTTGACAAACTGATAGCGCTGCTCGGCATCCACATAGGCAATACAACCATTAACAGAGTCTGTGACCAGTTGCAGGCGGGCCTCGCTGGCCCGAAGAGACTGCTCCGCCTGCCGTCGCTGGCGCAGCTCTTGCTGAAGCTGGTCATACAGCTTAATTTGCCGAACTGCGATCGCCAAATGCTGACTGAGCTGCCGCAAAAGCTCCAGTTCCCAAGGTTGCCATCTGTGGGGGCGATCGCAATGATGCCCAATTAACAACCCCCAAACCTGCTTAGACCCATGCTCGACAATGGGCACCAGTACCTTGGCGCGCACTGGAATGT
>JAIXVO010000111.1 GCA_027482985.1 Cyanobacteriota bacterium | reverse complement strand
TCAGACGTGTTCCTTCCGCTCTGGTGGGCATTGGCGGGAGGGGCGGGGGCGGGGAGTTTATGATGCCACAGGCCAACCCGTGCGGATGACCGGCACCGTGATGGCGATCGATGACCGCAAGCAAGCTCAATTCTTGCTGCAACAGCAATTGGAGCAGCAACGGTTAATGCTGGAGATCACCAATCGGATCCGGCGATCGCCCAATTTGCTCGATATTCTACAGGCAGCAGTGGATGAAGTGCGGCAGTTGCTCCAGGTCGATCGCGTCCTGATTCTGCAATTTACTGCTGCTTGGGTAGGCAGGGTGCAGGTGGAGTCGGTGGGGCATCCAGCGTGGTCACTCCGGGGGCAAGTCATGCATGATCCCTGCATTGGCGACACTTACGTCGAACCTTTCCAGCGGGGCTTAGTCACAGCGAAAGCCGATGTTGCGACAGCCGAGATGAGTCATTGCCATCGAGAGTTTCTGACGCAATTACACGTGCGGGCGAATTTGGTGGTGCCCATCCTACAGGACAACCGCTTGTGGGGGTTATTAGTCGTGCATCACTGTACCGCGCCCCGGCTCTGGCCGGAAACGGAAGTAGACTTATTACGCCAGTTGGCGGCGCAGGTAAGCCTGGCGCTGCAACAAACGGCGTTGCTGGCGCAGGTGCAAGCTGAACTGGTGGAGCGCAAACAAGCCGAATTAGCCTTACAACAAAGTGAAGCCCGGCTCCGGTTGGCACAGGTCGCCAGCAATTCGGCTGTGTGGGATTGGGAGGTGCAGACTAATCAGGTGTTTTGGTCGCCTGAGTATTACCAGCTGTATCAGATCGATTCCACTGTGCCTGCCACCTACGACAATTGGTTGAGGCTGATTCACCCAGAAGACCGAGACCGCTCTCATCAAGCGACTTTACAAGCATTAGCTGCGCATGCGGCGGAAGTGCGAGTGGAATTCCGCCGGTGGCAAGGCGGGGAGCTGCGGTGGTTTGCCGATATTGGTCAAATTTTTTGGCAGGAAGCGGGAGTCGCCAGTCGCATTGTTGGAATTACGATCGACATTACTGCCCAAAAACAGACAGAATTAGCCCTGCAAGCGTTAACGACGGAATTAGAGCAACGGGTCTTAGAACGGACGATCGCCCTCCAGCAAACTGCTGACTTGTTGCAGCGCTTTTTTGATGCTGCTTCTTCCGCTCAAATTGGCCTGTGTATTCAGGATCGGCACTTTCGATTTGTGCAAATCAATGAAGCGCTGGCGACTATTAATGGCCATTCCGTGGCAGCCCATTTGGGCAAAACGCCGGACGAATTGATGCCCGAATTGGCTCCGATGATCAATCCCCTGTTTCAGCAAGTGCTGACCACTGGGGAACCTATTTTAAACTTAGAGCTCACTGCTCCCGCGCCCAGTCAACCGCATGAGGTGCGCTCCTGGTTAGCCTCCTATTTCCCGATCGCGCAACCACAGTCACCTGGTACGCCTGCGGGGGTGGGGGTGATTATCATCGATATTAGCGATCGCAAGCGGGCGGAAACGGCGTTGCAACAGTCAATGCATGAAGTCGAGGATTTATATAACAATGCACCTTGTGGCTATCATTCCCTTGATGCTGAGGGTAATATTGTGCGGATTAATGACACTGAATTGATGTGGTTAGGTTATACCCAAGCGGAAGTGCTAAATCATTCGATTTTAGAATTTCTGATGCCTGAAAGTCAGCAAGTTTTTCAGAATGCGTTTCCCCAGTTTAAACAGTTAGGCTGGGTGGATAATTTAGAGATGGAGTTCATCACTAAGGAGGGGGGAACTCGGTGGTTAAATGTGAGTGCGACGGCGATTACTGATGCTGCGGGGCAGTTTTTGGTCAGTCGCTCCAGTGCATTTGATATTAGCGATCGCCGCCGTGCCGAAGTCTTGATCTTTCAACAAACGCGCCAAAAACAACTCCTCTGGACGATTACTCAAGCGATTCGCCAATCCCTTGATCTCCAAGTCATTTTAGATACCACTGTCGCAGCCATCAGACCTTTACTCAAGCTCGATCGGGTGGTCATTTATCAGTTTCACGATGACTGGAGTGGCGATTTTATTGCTGAGTCGGTGGCGGCAGGTTGGAATCCGCTAGTGCAACCTGACTCCCGCTCAGTCTGGGTAGACACTTACCTACAAGAAACTCAAGGAGGTCGGTTTAAAGCCCATGAAACGCTGGTTGCAGCGGATATTTATACGGCAGACTTACCGCCCTGCTATGTGACTTTACTGGAGCAATTTCAAGTGAGCGCTTATGCGATCGCGCCCATTTTTCTGGGAGATGCGCTCTGGGGCTTGTTGGCGTTATATCATAATGCCGCTCCACATGCTTGGGAGTCATGGGAAATTGAATTGCTGCAACAAATTGCCAGCCAACTGGCGATCGCGATTCAGCAGGCAGAACTTTATCGCCAACTGCAAATTGAATTACAGGAACGGCAGCAAACCGCCGCCGTGTTGGTGGAAGCTGAACGCCGCTGGCGATCGCTGTTGGATAATGTCCAGCTGTTAGTCGTCGGCTTAGATCAGGCTGGTCAGGTGAATTACGTGAATCCATTTTTCTTAACGCTGACGGGCTTTGGGGACGCGGAAGTGCGAGGGCAGGATTGGTTCACAATGTTTGTACCAGCTAGCCGCCAACCGGAAGGTCAGCAGGTGTTTGCGGAGATGATCCATCAGAATGCCCACCCCTACTATCAAGATGTCATTGTGACGAAAACGGGTGAAAATCGCTTAATTGCCTGGAATAATACCTGGTTGCGGAGTGTGGATGGTACGGTGACAGGCACGATTAGCATTGGCGAAGATATTACCGAGCGGCAGAAGGTGGAAAAACTCAAAG
>JAIXVO010000341.1 GCA_027482985.1 Cyanobacteriota bacterium | reverse complement strand
GGTGAGATGGGTGATGACGGTGTTGATTTCGCGCAGGGAGGAGACGGTTTGGGAGGAGGCTTCACTGAGTTGCATCATGGCATCACTGATTTGTTGGGCACCGTGGGACTGGGTTTCCATGCCCTGGTTGACGGCTTCAAAGCGGGGGGTGAGGCTCTGGACTTTGGTGATAATTTCGACAAACTGAGTGCTAATGCCCTGCACTTTTTCGACACCCTCTGAGACTTCTTTCGTGAACTTGTCCATTTCCATCACCCCGGCTGACACAGAAGATTGCATATCGCGCACCATGCTTTCAATGTCGAGGGTGGCGACTGCGGTTTGATCGGCCAGGCGGCGAATTTCCCGGGCGACGACGGCAAAGCCCAGACCATACTCGCCCGCTTTTTCAGCCTCGATCGCCGCATTCAACGAGAGCAGATTCGTTTGATCCGCGACCTTCGTAATCGTGGTGACAATGCTGTTGATGTTGTTGGCTTTTTCGCTAATCAGGCCCAGTTTGGCGGAAATCGAACTGGTGGAGTTGACCAGTTGGCGCATGGTGGTTTCCATCCGGTGCAAATCCTGTTGCCCACCTGTGGCCGCGATCGCGCTGGCCTCTGACATCACCACGACTTCATCCATGGTGCGTACCAAATCCTGTGCCGTACTCGCAATTTGGCGAGCGGTGGCCGCGACTTGATTGGTGGAAGCGACTTGTTCTGTGACTGTGGCTTCCAGTTGGCGACCAGAGGCGGCAATTTGGGTGACGGAAGACGTGACCTGGATGCCCGAATGTTGGACTTGCTGAATTAATCCCCGCAAGCTTTTGAGCATGGTTTTGAGGGAGGTGAGCACCTGCCCCACCTCATCCTGCGATCGCACTTCAATCGGGGTATCCAGTTTGCCATCCGACACTCGCTGCGCCACATCCGCCGCTACTTTCAAGGATTTGCTAATGTTTTGCGCCATGATCAGCCCCAGTGCCAGCGTCGTTAACAGACTGGCGATAAAGGCACCCAACACGAGTAACGTGGTGCGCTGCTGGATGTCCTTAGCTTCGGCAGCATAGGCGATCGCGGTTTCACTCACCTCCCGCCGCATCAACTTCAGCTTGGCCTTCAATTCTTCGCGCATCGCCTGCATCTCTTCCGATACCGCTTCCGCCTGCACCACCCGCCCCGTATCGGCAAAAGCAAAGGCTTGCTCGGCTCTGGCATCGTATTCCTGGTGCAGCTGACGATACTGTTGTAATTTGGCGAGAAAGTCGGCGTAAGTGGCGCTCCAGGTCGGATTGCTGGTGACAATCACCTTTTGCGTGGAAGTCTCGGCGCGGTTGAGAGAGTCAACTAATAACGCCGATCGCGCCTTAAAATTCGCCTTTGCTTTCTCATACTTCACCTTCGCCTGGGGATTGGTGACGGAAGGCCGCAAGTAGCGAAACGCCCGCTCTAAGTTCACCCCCTGCGCCAGTTGGTGTTCCGTCATTTCCCCCACATCTTGCGTTAGGGGCAAATCCACATCGGCCATCCGCGACACTTCCTGGCTGAGTTGCGACAACCCCCACAGGCTGATGCCACCGCCAATCAGCATGACGGTTCCGGAGAACGCCAGCAACGTCAATAATTTCGTCTGAACGGTCAGCTTATTCATAACCATAGGGTGATCCAGAGGTTGAAAGACATTCACAAACCTGCCATTTCACAATGCACAGAAAAGCCTGACGGATCAGGACGAGAGCCGCTGAATTCGTTGCCAAAGTCGCTCCGTGGCTCCCCGATCGCCCTGTTGCTCCTTCAGCAAGGCCAGATGGACTAGCGCTTCCTGGTGTTTGGGCGCTAAAAAGACGGCTTTTTGAAAAGACTGTTCGGCTTCCAGTTCCCACCCTTGAGCCTGGTAAATTTGCCCCAGCAGCACATGCGCCGCGACATCGGTGGGATGTTGGGCGAGATGGCGGTGGCAGCGATCGGCGGCATCTGGCAGGTTGCCCTGGTCAGCCAGCCGTTGCGCTGTTGTCAGCAGACTAACGGGCGCAACTGAGACGGGGACGGACGGCACGGGAAAGGGCGATCGCCCTGGCTCCACTCGCGCCGCTGGAGCCAGGGTCGGTGGCACCCATCGACGCGGCTTAGAGTGGGGGCGCGACGACACCTGTTTTCGGCAGGCAAAGGTGCCCGGCGATCGCACTGGGGTACATTGAGTGGGTGGCACCAGCGCCGTTTCCGCACAGCCCAGAAACAACAGGCCACCCTCCAACAGCAGCGGTTCTAGCGTGTGCAACACTTGCTGTTGAGCGCTTGATTCCAGATAAATCAACACGTTGCGGCAAAAAATCATGGCATAGGGCGATCGCCCCAACAGGAGGCGCGGCTTCAGCAAATTTTCGGTGGTAAACTGGACGGTCTGCTTCACCGCTTCAGATAAGGCATAGTGCGCTCCCTGCCGCTGAAAATAGCGATCGCGAAACCCTAACTGCGTGCCCCGAAATGAATGGCTGCCATAAATCCCCTGTTGCGCCTTCAAAATTGCCAGCGGACTGACATCCATCGCCTCAATGTGAAACCGTTCGGGCGCAAGTCCAGCATCCAGCAACGTCATGGCGATCGAGTAAGGTTCTTCGCCCGTCGAGCAGGGGATACTCAAGATCCGCAGAACCGCTTCCGAGCGGGGGAACCAATCTTGCAAAACGGCTTCCGTTAACAGCGTAAAGGGTTTTTCATCTCGAAAAAACCAGGTTTCCGGCACCGCTAACAACTCGATCAACGCCTCTAATTCAGGCTCAGAGGTTTGCAAGAACTGCCAATAACTGGCAACATCAGGGATGCTAACCAGCCGTTGACGCTGAGCGATCGCCCGCTCGATCGTGGTGGCTGAAACGGTGGCGGCAGACCAGCCAAACTCACTCCGCAACCAGGCGGCAATTTTAGACTGGTAGAAGTCGTCTGTGCCCATGAATCAGCTCTTGGTAGGGTAAGCCTTCCGGGTGCAGGCGCTGGATCAGCCGCTGGTCGTGCTGAATGACGGTGCCCAGGTAGGGAACGGTGGAGTTCACCGGATCACTGGTGGTGAAGTCGGGTGTGGAAACGGCGATCGTTTCTGTGACCCGTTCTGCCATCAGTCCCCACATCGCCTCGCCCCCCGCCGCATCCGGCGCACGCACAATCATAATCCGGGTACTGAGATAGGGCCGACTGGGTTGTTGAGTCAGCAGATAGCAGAGGTCAATCACAGGCACGATCGCCTGCCGATACTGAAACAGCCCCGCAAACGCATCGGGCGCGTGAGCCGCTTTTTGTAAATGGACTTTCGCGATAATTTCGATCACGTGAGCACTATCGATCGCATAGACATCGCTGCCCGCATGAAAGAGTAGAAGCAACATCCGCAAGACCTCGTATTCACTTTATCCAAGGTAAATCAGTAAAATTTTATTTCTCCCACAGTTTAAGCAAATTGCATCTCAATTTTGCTGATTTAAACTTTCAATTAACTGGGCTCTCATCATCCTGATGCGCTGCCTCTTCCAACGAATAATCTAAATTCTCGCGTCAGTTGATTGGGCGATCTCGGCACTGGGAGTCCCGGCGATCGCGATGGGTAGCACTGCACCTAGATCATTTGGGTCAGCCCACTGAGACCATAGACAAAGTTGCACCATCCATCCTGAGTCAGTGGGTCGACTCACTGCTGCCCGATGACAGCAGTGATATTATTTGAGGTATCTATAAAAAACAATTCACGGGTCTGGGCGTGTTTGTGGGTGCCACTAAAGGGTGTTCTATGTCGCAGTCCAATGCTAACGAGCAGGCAACCTCTGAGTCCAACCCATCTGATCAATCAGCTGATGCACTCCCGAAATTTGCCGATAAAATTCAGCGATCGCCCAGCCTCACCAGTTATACCGCAGGCTGGCGGACTGCCACTTTAGAGTATTATCGCCAACCTGCTGGCGAAACTCCTAAACTTTGTCTCGACCATTACGCGATTGCCATTTGCCTCAATCAAGGAGTTGAGATCGAACAACAAATTGCCGAAATTGCCAAAGGCCGTTTGCAAACAGACCGGTACTTCCAGGGTGGCAGCACGCTCATTCCCATGCACCATACCTACTGGGGCCGCTGGCGACAACCCGTAGAATCTATCATGGTGAATTTGTCAGCAGACTTACTGCACCGCAATGCTGCCGAAATCTTGCACCGCGATCGCGTCGAACTGCTACCGCGCACCCTGCTGCATGATCCGCTGATTCTGCAAATTGCCCTGGCGCTCAAAGCCGATCTGGAATCTGGCCGACCGGGTGGACGGCTCTACGCCGAAACGTTAACCACTGCCTTAGCCGTTCATCTGCTCCGAAATTATGCATCCCAGCAGCAGCAGTCCAGGCAATATACCGGGGGCTTATCTCCCACCCAAATTCAACCAGTACTGGACTATATCACCACCTATCTCGACCAACAGCTCAGTTTAGAGGAATTAGCCGAAGTCGCTCAACTCAGCCCCTACCACTTCTGCCGCTCCTTCAAGCGATCGCTCGGCTTCACCCCCCACCAATACGTGATTCGCCAACGCGTCGAACGCGCCAAGCTGTTGTTGCGAGACGGCAAGATGGGAATTTCGGAGGTGGCGATCGCCTGTGGCTTCACCCACCAGAGCCACCTCAACCGCCACTTCAAACGCCTCACAGGCATCACCCCCAAAAAATTTTCCACCCCATAGCAATTTCGTGCAAACCCCGCAATCCCGTGCAAGATTTTGCTGATGCACTTCATTTACTCTACTTACCAATAAGCTTTCTGTTGATTATCAATCACTACTCCATCCACATTAAGATGCTGTTCATAAAGGAACGTGTATCCCTGATTATTTAAGATTTTCAAACATTTATAGAACATTTGAACTCAACGCATAAGTAGTTTATCCTGCAAGGTTTACAAGGTCTTTCATGCTCCTTTACAATCAGATTCAAACAAAGAAACATACAGCGAATTTTGATTGCTATTATGCTCGAAGAAAAAACTTGCAGCTTCCAACATTAGTTTTGATAAACTTGCTTATTTGCAGGATTTCAACCATTTTGAATGCTTTTTAAGCCAGTACTTTGTTAAAGATTAAGCGCACATAAATATCACAAATTGAGGTGATTTGAAAACCCGCTTTCGAGGCTTGAATGCCCCGCCTAAAGCTCGCTGAGATTTCTGCACTAGCACGATAGAAGCACTAACAGGAAGGCTAAGAAATGACTGGATTAGAGAATTTTGTCAAGTCTTACACAAGTCGTAAATATAATTATGCGAGCTTAGTGATTCACAAAGGAACAATCGTTTCCTTTGCAATGGATGATGCCTGTCGCATTTATTATACTATCTTGAACTTAGAGGATACTTCCAAATCTGATCCGACAGATTCTAAGTACTGGTTAGATAATTCGGTGGAATTGTTGTTCTCTGATGAACTGATTCAGGCAGGTGATGAGGTTGATCCAAGGCGGATGCCTCTAGTCAAGAAAGGGAGCCAGCAGGAGGTTCTCAGAGGGACAATTAACAGGAATGAACGGGATGATTTCCTATCCTCTACAGCACGATTATCGGCAGATGCACCATTTCAAGTGCTTTCTGATGGAGAGTACATTTATTTATTCCGCCAAGCGATCGCCCAAGAACATGAACACCAGGTTTTTTCTGATCTAGAAAAGAAAACTCCTGCCGTCAACTCTACCCTTCTGTTAGATCGCTTTTTGCTAGTAGATACTCATCTTCAACGGAAGCAGGAAATTCGCTATCAGCGAAGTCGCAGCAAATTTCGACCCGCAAATGAAAAAGATAGTCTTGGAGCTAAAGATCTAGAAAGTAATAACTTCTACGAGCCAACCCAAGAACTCAAGTTTGTGCCATCTCTGAAGGATGGACGATTTTGTATAGTATTGTTGCCAACTCAGCAGGCTGAGGTTCGGCGATGGCAGATATTTGCCTACAACGATTCTGAGAAGCGGATTGACTCAATTAATGTGGGGCAATCGGCAGATGGACTGTTTCAATTAGATAATCCAAGATCCTCTACAAACACGCCAGCAGCCTCTATTCGTCGTTCCAGTTTTGCCTTTGAGGAACGCTCTATTGTCTCTGGAGTATCAGCATTACTGTATTTTCAACAAGAAAAGTCTAAAACAGGTTATGACCAGCAAGAAAAGCCCGTGAAGCGAGATGCACGGGTTATGTTGGCGATCGCAACTCAAAAAGTCAACAATACTCGCAATGAAATTGCTATCGTCGATTTTGGTGTCTCTGGCACAGGTGAGCTAGCACAAGTGCCTCATTCTCTTCAACTTCAACCTTTGCAAAAACTCATCTCTGCGCCACAGGGTTCCCATAATGACCCGCTCGTTCGCATTGCCGAACTCTCTGAAGAAGTCAAGTCTTTAGAGCAAGCCATCCAACTCATTAATGTCAGCATCAATGAACTGAAGCGACAGGTTGAGATACTGAGTCGCCCTAAAAAGGTAACGTTATATAACGCTGCTAATTTCCGAGACTACAGTTTTGATCAAACTGAAAGTGAACGTACAAAAAGTATATTGATGCAGATTAAGTCAATTAAGGTTGACCAAGATGCAGCAGTTTCAGTTTCAGCTCGGAAAGTTCGGGATGACTCTGGTAGGCAGTTATCCAACCAGCCAACGATCTCAATTATTCAAAATTCTTCTACAGACATCACAAATTTAGAATTGCCACCAGACTACCGATACGTTGATACAGATCCCAGACCAAATAGTGAGCAACCGCAGCGTAATTATGAGCTGCTTATCACGGTTAGCGCCAATGCCGCTACCGCGAATCAACTACAGTCGGTGCAAAGGAATCTTGCCGCACAACAGGAGAACTTACCTCGTAAAGAGGCTGACCTGCGAGATCGGCTCAACCAATTGGCAACCCTCAGAGCAGATGCCCAGAATGAAGTTCGCTTGCCAATGCCCTTGCTACAGATTGATGAGAATGGGTTGTCAGTATCAGGAGCCGTGCTGGAGTTTGCTTGGACTCGAGACACGCCACGACTGTTTGAAAATGCAACCGGTCAGATCGGGCTATATTTCCGAGGCGAAAGCGATCAGTTTTTTGTAGCTTACTATGACACATTGACAGCCAAAGCCCAGTTTCAGCTTCCCAACTCCAAAGTCACTTTTAATGCTCTATCTGATCACCCTGAGATGGATAACCTCACCTTAAAAGTGAATGCTGGGCCATCAGATCAAGAATGTCAATTGGAAATTAAAGGGGGTGGCATCACCGAAACCTGGAGACGGCTACCTCGCAATGCCACAGACTTTGCGGCCATTCTCAACGGCACAGCGCTGGACTATGGCTACGAAACCTTGATGACCAGTAGCTCTCCAACTGCTCAAGGCAGCAAGGGGTCACGCCTAATCGTTGTAGATGAGGGGGATAGTAAGGATCGCATTCCGAATGGCACCGCTAATCTTTTGAATCAAACTTTAAACTGTCATTGGACTGGGAAAAATCCTGGTAATGCCCTGCAATTTGATGGAAGACAGACCTATGCAACGTTGCCAGCAGATCGCGTTGCTCAAATGGAGGCAACGCAGGATCTGTCTTTAGAAACCTGGGTGAAGCCAGACCGAGTCACAAATCGCGATCTCATTATTCATCATGCTTCTCGCAATTCCAACTACGCGCTGGGCTTAACCCAACTGTCAAAGGCATTCAAGTTTAATGGTAATGATGCGATCGCACTT